>CANJXG010000019.1 GCA_947478905.1 Coxiellaceae bacterium | reverse complement strand
GCTCGCCTACGGTGGCTATGCCATCCTTGACAAGCAAAATGGTGATGCGTAAGAGCATTTATGCCAAAAATGGTGAAAACTAAATTTGCAATTTCAATATTTTAATGATAGTCTGCTCCAGAGTTGCACTTGTTATTTGAACTTAGGATTTCTAATAAATCACCATGACATACCAATTTTATTTTTTGTTTATCTAAAGAGTGCTTATCTAATCCAGAGGCATTGGTAAATATAACTAAATGATCAGCTTTACCACCTTCGCCAAACAAATTCGATATCTTATCTTTTGACCAGCTAAGAATACTATCTTGATCTCTTCTAAACTTACATTGGACCAAGGTAAAGCCGCCTTCTTTATCTTCCAAAATGAGATCAGCGCCATGGTCAATTCTGCCAAGATTTAATTTGGTTCTAATTTTTTCTGGTATTTCCTTAAAAAACCAAACATTCTCATATTCTGAACATACAGATGGTTCAGTTAAATAGTAATATTTACAGAATTCTTCAAAAAGATAACCAGAATTACTATTTTTAGATAATTCAGCATAAAACATATGCCAAGATTCGACAGATCTTATAACATTTAAAAGTGTGGACTGCATATTCTCACTCATTGAAAGTTAAACGGATAAATTAAGCTGTTTAACACAGGTAGCTGAACACCTTAATATTTATTATCGAGGAATATATCACTTTATTGACATAAATACCATTCATTAGGCGTGGCTCGATTAGGCTTAAGAAGATTTACTGTCTTTATGGAAAAAAGACACCCTAACCTTGTTAAGCTAGGTAAAAAAATTAGAGATCAACGAAAACAAAAAGGGTTTTCTCAAGAAGCATTGGCAACTGAAGCACAATTAGGACGCAGCTATATGGGTAGAATAGAACGTGGCGAGCAAAATCTTTCAATTCAAAATTTAATTCAGATAGCTTTAAATCTCAAAGTAGAGGTAGGTGAGCTTATACCGCCTATTAAACAACTCAAAAGTCCTGACAATAAACACTAAAAAACTTTATTATAACTGACGTTATAGGTGTTTTTGTATCAAAAAACCAGAGGTTTTCTGCACAGGCAATATTTCTATTATGTACGAAATAGTTAATTGTTTAGTTTAATTTTGTATAATTAGTGTAAATTTAGATTTTTTGACGTATTATTACGGTAATTGTTCCAATTATTATTTTTATTGTTTGTACAAAATGAAAAGGGGTAGGCGTTATGGCGATGGGGACGCAGCTAACTGCACAAAATGTTGCTAATTATATTTTAGTACAATGTGATCCAGGGGAAGAGCTAGTGGCATCTCATCCTGAGCTAGTGTCTCATTTGAAGCTGCAAAAATTGTTATATTATTGCCAAGGTTTTTATTTGGCGATACATAATGCTCCTTTGTTTAAAGAAAAAATATTACATTGGGACCACGGACCAGTGATCAAAGAAATTTATGAGTATTACAAGAGTCATGAAGCCGCGCCTTTGAAGGCTGTTGCTAAGTTTGATGAGTCTATTTTACCTACGACTGCTAAAGAGATTATCGATGAAGTTTTAACTGTTTATGGCCAGTTTTCCGCTTGGAAATTGCGAGATATGACACATGCCGAGCCACCTTGGAAAGAGACTAAAGATTGTGAAGAAATTACACATGATCTATTAAAAAAATATTTCCTTTCTCGACTTAATTCATAAAAAATAGAACACAATAATGGTTAAAAAAAGAATAAAACCAGTTGCTGCAACTGGTCATGGTTCTATCTTTGCTCCAGATAATACAACGGATACTACGTCTACAGACAAGGAGACAGTAGCGTTTTGTTTTCATCACATTAGAAATGGATATCATTTTGACGATTGTAATGAGGCAGAATTACGTCATGTGCTTAGGAAATTTTCTGATTTAAGCCAGATTACCTGGGATGCACTTCGGAAGTTGGGACGTCATGCAAAAGGTTATGAAAAAATTCATCAGAACTCCATAAAAGTTGGTTTGCCAACCAATGTTCCAGGTGATAGAGCTTACTTTGCTTTTAGATTGGGGGGTAAGGGGAATGCTGTTTTTATTGGTTGCCGTAAAGATCGAATTCTTCAAATTATTTGGCTTGATCCCAAGGGTAAAGTTTACTCTCATGGCTAATTTTTAGCACAATTCCGACAGAATACCCACACAAATATACTTTTCAATCTACTAAAATGTACTTGTGCTTGATCCTGACCACGCCTATTAACGTGGCTATTTATTTTTAAATTTTGCTTTAACCTAGATCATCGGCAGTATAACTAAAATTAGGTCTAAATCTTCTTCCAGGCACTTCGCCTCCCGCTCTGACCCCTGGCACCCCAGCAGCCGGTACGTCAGCCTCCTCCAACACCTCAATCTTCATTGTTCTAGGCGGAGATGGGGCTAATGTTGTTCTCTGCTGCTTTTTTGGCTGATCTGCCGCTTTTGACGCAAATTTTTCAGAAAACAAAGAATATATAGCAGTGCCCAGAGCTATAAGACCAGCTATAGGCGTCAATAGGATTATTTTCAATAGAAATAGATACCCATCTATGAATAGGGGTTCCTTTTCACCAAGCATTTGCACCCTACTCAGAGAGACCATTCCTGGCAAAGTTAGTACTGAAGCTAGTATAAAAAACGCAAGTGATTTAATTACTATTTCAACCGCCCCCGCAACTAGCATTCCTAATACGCATACTAATCCAACATCACTAATCATCGCCACTGATATTAGGATTAATAATACGGTTACTAATGCGATCATTACCTTTGCGTTGAACAATAAAATCTGAAAAAAGTTTGTGTTTAATAAATTCCATGCAAAAGTAATATCTTCACAATAAGTAGAAGGGAGATCGCAAAGAAAGAAGCTTGTTACAGATGCAAAAAAACCTTTTGAGACCCGAGCTGCCTCTTGTTCCTGCTCTAGTTTTCGTTGAATTGTGTACATCTGCAGCAATCGCTTATACTCGCTAGGGTGTGTATGCTTGAGTAGCGGATCTGCATACATCCTCACGAATAGCTCTCGATCTTGCGGATCTGGATACCTTCTTCGAAATCGCTCAAGTGTACTCGAAGATATAGGCAGCTTTAGGAATAGCTCACACTCTCCCAGATTTTGATCCCCCCTCCAGGATAGCTCATGCCCTCTCACCATTCGGAAGAAATCTAAAAATTGATCAAACTCAGCGTTAAGCTGCTTTAAATTTAGTGATGCGCTAGGGCCGGTAGTTTTCATAGTCATTTCGCCAAAAAAATAAGGCAATCAGCCAATTAATTAAAGCATAATGAACTAACCTTCCAAATAAATCAAGCAAATCGAATAAAACAACTAATATTTTCTTTTATTTTTTGTTTCACTCAAAACAGTATGTAAACTCAATTAAAAATTGAAAATCAAGTCACTAATGGCTTGGATTATTTAACTTAATAAATACTAGTTATACTTGGCAAGCTTACAATACGCTTACAAGATAAATATTCTCTTCAGGTTGGCAATCATAAGTCATTGATAAATATGGTGGGCCTGCTAGGACTCGAACCTAGGACCAAGGGATTATGAGTCCCCTGCTCTAACCAACTGAGCTACAGGCCCGATAACGGGAGTTAGATAGTCTAAATAACTAAGATAGTATTTTACAAAATTATTAGTAACTTGTCTATTTTATTTTTTAGTTAAACAGAAGACTCATTATCTTCGTCTTTCAAGAAGCCTCTTAAATCGTCTGATCGGCTAGGTTGACGTAATTTACGCAACGCTTTTGCTTCAATTTGACGAATACGCTCTCTTGTGACATCAAACTGTTTACCAACTTCTTCTAGGGTATGATCTGTATTCATATCAATACCAAAACGCATGCGCAGCACTTTGGCTTCTCTTGCTGTTAAAGAAGACAAGATACGATGGGTTGCTTCTTTTAAGCCAGAAATAGTGGCAGAATCAGCCGGTGAGGTGATCACGGTATCTTCAATAAAATCTCCTAAATGAGAATCCTCATCATCTCCAATAGGTGTTTCCATAGAAATAGGTTCTTTTGCAATACGTAAGATTTTCTGAATTTTTTCTTCAGGAAGCCCCATACGTACTCCTAATTCCTCAGGAGTGGCTTCTCTTCCCATTTCTTGTAACATCTGTCTTGTAACACGTGTTAATTTATTAATAGTTTCAATCATGTGCACTGGAATACGAATAGTGCGCGCCTGATCTGCAATCGATCTTGTAATAGCTTGACGTATCCACCACGTTGCATAAGTCGAAAATTTATACCCACGACGATATTCAAATTTATCAACGGCCTTCATCAAGCCAATATTACCTTCTTGAATCAGATCTAAAAACTGTAAACCGCGATTGGTGTATTTTTTTGCAATAGAAATCACTAAACGTAAATTAGCTTCCACCATCTCTCGTTTAGCACGTTTTGCTTTAGTTTCTCCAAGAGATAGATGTTTATGTAATTCTTTAATCTCTGTAATACTATATTGAGTACGCTCTGCAATTTCTAATAATTTCTGCTGCTCTTCTAGAACCGCCTGTTGAATAGCTTCTAAATTGGATGTAATTTCTGGATGTTGAGCCCTGAGCTCAGTTATCCAATTCAAATGCACTTCATTTCCGGCAAAAGAGGCAATAAAATCTTGTCTAGACAATTTAGCTTTTTGAATACACAAAGCCATAATAGCTTTTTCATGCGATCGCACTTCATCTAACAAATGGCGCATTCTAGAAACCAGTTGTTCAAACAAACGTGGAGAAAATTTAAAGGTAACTAATAAATTACCTACTTCCTGCAATTTTGCTTGTGTATCTGGATGGGTTAATCCTTTTTCTCTTTGTAAAACACAAATTTCTTGATAAAAATCTTGTAATGCTGCAAATTTTTGACGCACGAGTTCAGGATCAGGCCCTGTATCTAATTCATAATCAGAACTTCCATCATCCTCAGCTGATAAATCAACTACTTTAGCGGGAAGTTTAACTTTTTTAAGTTTATCTTTAGGAGCAATATTTGCTTTATCTTTATTAGCAGCAGACAAAATATCGGTTATATCTACCTCTTCACTGCCGTCTTCTGAATCTTTATCTAAAAAGCCAGAAATAACATCAGACAAACGTGCCGTGCCTTGCCTAACTTCTTCAAATTTATAAAGCATATAAGCAATACTAGGGGGATATTTTGAAAACGCCGATAAAACCTCACGCAGACCACTCTCAATACGTTTGGCAATGTCAATTTCACCTTGTCTGGTTAATAAGTGAACTGCACCCATTTCTCGCATATATAAACGAACCGTATCGGTTGTTTTGGTTAAATCAGAAGGTACAGAGGCAGCCTGAAATAAAGCTTCTGCTGCTTCTCTTGCAGCCTCTTCATCAATTTCAGTAGTTTGCTGTTCTAACAGGATTTCATCATCTGGGATATCTTCAAATACGGTAATGCCCATCTCTTTCATGTGCTGAACAATTGATTCTATTTGTTCAGGATCATCAACAACATGATGTGGTAATAAATCATTTACTTCCGCAAAAGTTAAATAACCCTTTTCTTTACCTGCAGTAATTAACTCTTCTAATTGGTTAATTGTATGCTGATCTTGTTTTTGATCTGGTTTTGACATAATAAATCCACCGCCTTCAAACAACTCTTAAAAATATAAATTAATTAATATTAGCTCTCATTTTTATCCGATTAGACTCAGCTACTGCCTGAATTTAAAAGGCTTTTTAATTGGGCCTTTTCTTCCTCTGAAAGTTCCCTTATTTTGGAAGAATCTAACAAATGTTGACTCATTTGTCGGCTGGCAAAGGCTATGAGATATCGTGTAACATCCACAAAAGCTTGTTGTCTACCCTCTTTTGGCAAAAGTTCGATAGCTGGATTATTTAATGGAAGTACTTTCCAACGGCTATCTTTTTTTGCCAGTTCTTCTTCAATTAACTCTGAAGTTAAATAAGGTTTTTGCCTTAATAAACCCAGTGTTTCCACCAATAAGGAAATACCTTCTGCATTGATTAACTCAAAAGGTATTTTCTCAGGTAATAACTCTAAAAATTCTGGTTGCCTTATTAATAATAAGGCTGCCAATATCGCTGGAGGTAATGAATACATACCCGCTAGGTTAGCTTTTTTTTGCCACCGTTGTACAACTTGCCCATTCTGATAATTAGGCCTTTGGGAATAGGGATGCGCTTGCGCTGCTGCCCTACCTTCTACTACATTTCGATCAACCGATACCATCTCTGATAGCTTATGAAACATCATTTCTCTAAACACCCCATTGGATAATTTAGATAACAAGGGCTTAGCCATTTTTACAAACTTTGCTCGGCTATCAATAGAGCGTGGTTCAACTTGCTGTACTAAAGTACTAAAAAAATATTCTGAAAAAGGTAATCCACTACTCAATAAGCTCCTAAAAGCAGCCGCTCCTTGTTCACGAATATAACTATCTGGATCTTGCCCTTCTGGCAAGAATACAAACTTAATATCATATCCATCTTGCATTAAAGATAACATAATATGCATCGCTTTAAGTGCCGCTTGTTTACCAGCTCTATCACCATCAAAACAAAAAACTATCTCAGAAGTATAATGAAATAATTTTTTAAGATGTTGTTCAGTAATCGATGTCCCTAGCGTTGCAATCGCCCCCCCAATACCATGCTGGGCTAAAGCAATCACATCCATATATCCTTCGACTAAAATCGCTCTGGTTATTTTATGATTTCGCTTTAATAATTCATATAAACCAAACAAACATTCACTCTTATGAAACAAAAGTGTTTCGGGTGAATTTAAGTATTTAGGGCCATCCTCTTGCTTCTCTAATACTCGTCCCCCAAACCCAACTACACGACCTTTTCTATCGCGAATGGGAAACATAATACGATTACGAAATCGATCCCACACTTTAGATTGTTCATTTTTAATTAATAATCCAACTTTTTGCAGAGTTTCCTGTGCCTGGGGGGTTTGCCCAAAACTAGACAACACATTGTCCCAACCAGGAGGGGCAAAACCAATACCATATTCCTTTGCTATTTCCCCTGTTAACCCTCTATTTTTTAAGTAGTCTATCGCTACTTTAGCATCTGGATGCTTTTTTAACTGCTGCTGATAATAATCCGTTATTTGTCCCATTAATTGATACAAGGGCTGTTCTATAATCTGTTGCTGCACACCAGCCATATCTTGTGGCACTTCAAGCCCTACTTTTAATGCTAATTGTTCTATAGCATCTGTAAAGCTGAGTCCGTCAAATTCTTTTAAAAAATTAATTGCATCTCCATGTGCACCACATCCAAAACAATGATAAAACTGCTTCGTTTGATTAACTGAAAAAGAAGGGGTTTTTTCATTATGAAATGGACAACAGGCAACGTGATTCGCTCCTGTTTTTTTAATAGGCACTCCTCTAGAATGGATAAGATCAACAATATCAACTCTAGAGAGTATCTCTTGAATAAAAGCTTCTGGGATGCGCCCCGCTATCATACTCAGTTTAGTTAGCTTAGAAGGTCTTTCACTTTAAGACCTACAACAGCAAGATCAGCCCGACCCTGTAACTGTGGCTTAAGATGAGCCATTACCTTACCCATATCTTTAATAGACGTTGCACTTAGCTGTGCAATAGCCCCCTCAATCATACTTTGCACTTCACCCTCATCAAGTGGGTGCGGCATAAAATCTTGAATGACTTCTATTTCAAACTGCTCTTTTTGGGCTAAATCTTCTCTTTTGGCATCTGAATATAATCGAATAGATTCACGACGTCGCTTTAGCATGCCATCCATAATTTCTAAACAACGTTGATCCGTTAACTCAATACGCGTATCGACTTCTTCTTGTTTAAAATCAGAGAGTATAAGACGAATGACACCTAAACGTTCTTTATCTTTTGCACGCATAGCATCTTTCATAGATTCAGTCACTTGACTTTTAATCAGCATTTTAAAATCCTATTCCACTTTGAGTGCAAAAATCATGTTCCTAAAAACTTGAATCACGACACGTTTTTTTACGTGCACGTTTTTTAGCTGCCGCAAGTAATCTCTTCTTTTTAGCAGATTTAGGTTCATGATATAAATGTTTTCTTAGATCAGAGAGGGTGCCGGCTTTTTCAACTTCTCGTTTAAAACGTCTTAATGCACCTTCAACAGACTCATGGTCCTTAACACGGATACCAGGCATAAATACACTCACCCCTAAAATTAGTTTTTTATATTAAGTAACTAGCAAAAATGAAAATTTTATATTATCATTGCTGGCGAATAGTTTACAATAGATTTCTAAATTTACAAATATTAAATAGAAAATTATCTTAAAAATATATGCATAAAATTGTCTTAGCTATCGAAACTTCCTGCGATGATACTGGTGTTGCTATTTATTCCCAACAAGATGGGCTCATCGCACATGAAATTTACCAACAACATCAGCTGCATAGCGCTTTTGGCGGCATCGTTCCTGAGTTAGCTTCACGAGATCATAGCCTAAAAGTATTGCCTTTGATTCAAAAAACACTTCAAAAAGCCAATCTCTCCAAAAAAGACATCCATGGCATAGCCTATACAGCAGGCCCAGGCTTAATGGGATCGCTTTTAGTAGGTGCCACGGTCTCCAGAAGTATAGCTTATGCTTGGGAAGTTGATGCAATTGGTATTCACCATATGGAAGGCCATCTTTTGGCTTCTATGCTAGAAGAGCAAAAACCCAGCTATCCCTTTTTAGCGGTCTTAGTCTCGGGCGGTCACACTTTATTGGTGCATGTAAAGCAATTAGGGGAATATGAAATTCTAGGCCAATCTTTAGATGATGCTGCAGGGGAAGCATTTGATAAGACAGCTAAAATTTTAGGACTCCCCTATCCTGGAGGTCCTCATTTAGCAAAATTGGCCCTATTAGGAACCGAGCATCGCTTTGTATTTCCAAAACCAATGACCAATCGTCCTGGTTTAGATCTCAGTTTTAGTGGCCTTAAAACCTTTGCTAGAAATACTCTAGCTAACTATTCATCGGAACAAGATAAAGCAGACATTGCCTGTGCCTTCCAGATAGCCGTCATTGATACCTTATTAATTAAAACCAAAAGGGCTTTAGAGCAAACCGAGCTTAAGCAGGTGGTTATAGCAGGGGGAGTAGGCGCCAATCTGTTATTACGTTCCACTTTAAAAAGCTGGGGAGATACAACAGGGATTGAACTATTTTATCCTAGACTAGAATTTTGTACTGATAATGCAGCAATGATAGCCTACACAGGGTGCCAAAGACTTTCTCGGGGGGAACGCCATGGGCTTGCTATTAAAACGCGTGCTCGCTGGCCCTTATCAGAATTAAGTCCACCTTGAGACTATTTTTTTAAGACTAGTCGTTATTAATGAGTCTTAGCGCTCCCCTATCTTTCCTTCTGTACCCTTTATGAGTTGTTGGATATTAACCCGATGACGCCAAAATATAAGTAAACTGACCATTAAAATAGTCACCGTATATTCAGGCACTACCCAAGCATAAGCAATAATAGGAATAACTGCACTAGCAACCAATGCGGATAACGCTGAATATCTTGTTAAAGTAGCCGTAATAAGCCAAATTCCCACAAAACTCAATCCTAAACCCATTTTCAAAGCAAATAATCCACCTAATGCCGTTGCAACCCCTTTACCGCCTTTAAATTCAAAAAAAATCGGGTATAAATGGCCTAAAACTACTGCTAAAAAGACAGCTGAAACTACCCATTCATTATAATTAAAAGAATTAAAGCTCACCAATAAAAATATTTTAGGAGAAATCAAGTTGGACAAGTAAATCTTTGTATAATAAACGGGAAGAAAACCTTTAAGCCCATCGCCTAAAAGCGTACACAAAGCAGGTAGATTTCCACCCACCCGAAGCATATTCGTTGCTCCTGGATTTTTTGAGCCCATTTTACGAGGATCAGGTAAGTGCCACAATTTAGAAATAATCACAGCACTAGAGAGTGAGCCAAGTAAATAACCCGCTAATATGAGTACTAAACCCAACATTATTAAATTTATCACGCAATACCCACTTAAAAAATAATTAAAAAATAATTAAAAAATAATTAAAAACTAACAAAACTGTTATTATACAGCTTAAATTATTTAATCGTTAACTTTCATGGAGGCCCTACCTATGACTTATACAACAACTCATACCGCAGCGCATACAATCCCACAGGATCCCATCCATGCAACGCAGCCAATGGATACTATTACAATTAACCACTTGGAAATTACCACTATCATTGGTACCTATAGTTTTGAACGTCGCTTAAAGCAAAAGTTATTTATCACTGCGCATTTCCCTGTGAATGCTTCTAGCATCTCTGAACACGATGATATTAATGTACGCTCTACGGTGGATTATGAAAAATTAAGTGATGCAATTGTTAAATTTGGCTTAGAAAATAATTTCTTTTTATTAGAAACCTTTGCTGAAAAATTATCAAAACATTTATTTAATTTATATCCTATCAAGGCGCTTACTCTAGAAATTACAAAACCGGCTGCCCTTAAAAATGCACAGGGGGTTAAAATAACGATATGCAGAACTTGCCCACGCCCAGCTTAGAGGCTCAAAAACACAGTCAAGTGCTACAAACCCATATTCAAAAGGAATGTACTCTACAAGGCGGAAAAATTACTTTTAAGCGCTTTATGGAGCTGGCCTTGTATGCCCCTGGCTTAGGATATTATAGTGCCGGTAATTGTAAATTTGGACCCGCTGGGGATTTTGTAACGGCCCCTGAAATTTCACCTCTTTTTGGTCAAAGTGTAAGTTTTGCTTTACAAGCAATTTTACAAAATTTCTCTTCTAATAGCAGGCCTTGTATTTTAGAACTAGGAGCAGGCACAGGAAAGCTGGCTGCAGATATTTTAGAAAATCTCGATTACTTACCTGAAAAATATTATATATTAGAAATAAGTGCAGATTTAATAGAGAGACAAAAAAATTATTTAAAAACCAGCTTAAATCCATCTTTATTTAGTAGTATACAATGGCTAACGCAATTACCTAGTACGCCTTTTGCAGGAATTATTTTAGCAAATGAAGTGATAGATGCTATGCCTGTGCACAAAATAAAACTCTCTTGTGAAAACACAGTACAAACATACTGGGAATATTACGTAAAATTTCAAGATAATCAATTCCAATGGCAAGTAGATCCCCCAAGCACTCCAATATTAGCACAAGCACTCTCTCATATATCGTCTTTAACCAATATATCGGAAGATTTTACCTGTGAAATAAATACTGATTTAAAACCGTGGCTCGCTGGTTTAGCTGAGTTTTTAACACAAGGGGTTATGATTTTTATAGATTATGGTTTTCCTGAGCATGAATACTATCATGCAGATAGAAAGATGGGAACTTTAATGTGTCACTATAGGCATCGAGCCCATGATGATGTTTTTCAACACATAGGCTTAACAGATATTACTGCTCATGTAGATTTCACAGCCCTTGCTAATGCTGCGCACGAATTAGAGTTAAACGTTGCTGGATTTACGACACAAGGTGCGTATTTATTAGATAATAATCTTACCCATTTTGCGCAGCAAGCATTGCAAAATGCAAGCACAGTAACCCCTTATCTTATTGCACAACAAGTGCAACAATTAACGAGTCCGCAGGAGATGGGAGAATTATTTAAGGTCATGGCTGTGACCAAGCAATGGGATCATCCTTTAACAGGATTTCAATTGCGTGATCACAGATACCGATTATAAAAAAGGGCTTTAGTTTTTTACACTTAAGCCCCTTTTTATTAAACGAATAAAAACAATTTAAATATTAGAATCTGAATCTGTATTTGACTCAACTTCTGTCGTTACTTCATGAGATTGTGGAGAAACTGATGACTCAGTTTTTTCTGATTGACCAACGTCTTTCATGCTCAAACGAATACGACCTTGTCTGTCAATTTCTAAAACTTTAACGCTTACCACTTGACCGACGTGCACGTAATCACTGACATTCTCAACGCGATCTTCACTAATTTGTGAAATATGTACTAACCCATCTTTACCTGGTAACACGGTCACAAAAGCACCAAAATCCATTAATCTGGCTACGGTGCCTTCATAAATTTTATTCACTTCTACTTCAGCGGTTAATGACTTAATACGTTCTACCACTTTATCGCAGGTTGCTTGATCTGCTGCAATGATATTTACAATGCCATCATCTGTAATTTCAATACCAGCGCCGGTTTCTTCGGTTAGCCCCTTGATCACGCTGCCGCCTTTTCCAATAACATCTTTAATTTTGTCCGTTGGAACTTTTAAAGAAGCAACACGAGGTGCAAATTCTGAAAGTTCAGTACGTGTTTCACTAATAGCTTTGCTCATTTCTTGTAGAATATGTAAACGGCCTTTTTGCGCTTGTCTTAAAGCCACTTCCATAATTTCTTTAGTAATACCGTCAATTTTAATATCCATCTGTAAAGCAGTAATACCATCTTGAGTACCGGCTACTTTAAAGTCCATATCTCCTAAGGCATCTTCATCGCCTAAGATATCCGTTAATACTGCAAATTGATCTTGTTCTTTAATTAAGCCCATAGCAATACCTGCAACAGGTTGCTTCAAAGGCACACCCGCATCCATTAAAGCCAAGCTTCCTCCACAAACAGAAGCCATAGAACTAGATCCATTGGATTCAGTAATTTCAGAAACTACTCGAATAACATAAGGAAACTCTTTAGCTGAAGGTAACACTGCTTTAATAGCACGCCATGCTAAGCGACCATGTCCAATTTCGCGACGTTTTGGACTGCCTACCATGCCACATTCACCTACACTGTAAGGAGGAAAATTATAATGCAACATAAAAGGTTGTTCTTTTTTGCCTTGAAGGCTATCGATAATCTGTGCATCTCTTGCAGTGCCTAAGGTAGCCACTACAATAGCCTGCGTTTCACCACGGGTAAAACAAGCAGAACCATGGGTTCTTGGTAGGACACCTGTGTTAATAGTAATTTGTCTGACCGTTTCAGTGTCACGACCATCTATGCGTAATTCACCTTTTAAAATACGACCACGCACTATTTTACTTTCTAATTCAGATAAAATATCCTCGACTTCATGAATACTATGTTTATGCCCATCATTGTGCTCTAATTCTTTTTCTAATTCTTCTTTGATCTCTACACGCACTTGATCTAAAGCATTATAACGCAATGTTTTTTCTTTAATATTGTATGCAGCTTCTAATTTAGAAGTTGCAAAGTGCTCTAATTTTGCTTGGAGATCTTCATTTACAAGGGCTGGTTTCCAATCCCATGCTGGTTTGCCTGCATCTTTAGCTAAAGCTTTAATCGCTTTAATAATAATTTGCATGCTTTTATGTGCGAACATCACCGCATCTAACATCACTTGTTCTGATAATTGATCTGCTTCGGATTCAACCATCAATACAGAGGATTCAGTTCCTGCCACGACTAAATCTAATCGTGAAGTTTTTAACTCAGTTTGTGTAGGATTAATAATAAATTCATCATTCACATACCCTACTCGAACTGCTCCGATAGGACCTGCAAAAGGCAAGCCTGAAACCGCTAAAGCTGCAGAAGCACCAATCATGGCAACAATATCAGGAGCCACTTCAGAATTAACTGACATCACGGTGGCAATAATTTGCACTTCTTGCATAAAGCCGTTTGGAAATAATGGTCTAATAGGACGATCAATTAACCTTGAGGTGAGTGTCTCATCTTCTGATGGACGACCTTCTCTTTTAAAATAGCCTCCAGGAATTTTTCCTGCAGCATATGCCCGCTCTTGATAATTCACGGTTAACGGAAAAAAAGTACGACCTTCCACTACTTTTTTAAGACCCACGACTGTAACGAGGACGACGGTACCATCCATGTTTACAACAACCGAGCCTGTCGCTTGACGTGCTATAATGCCCGTCTCAACGCTGACAGTATGTTTACCTAATTGAAATGTTTTAATTGTTGCAGTACCAAGATTAGACACAAGTTTTTCCTATTTATATTTTTTTGAGATAATTAACGACGTAAACCTAATTGTTCCAGTAAAAGCTTATATCGAGCTGGATTGCTACGTTTTAGATAATCTAATAATTTACGTCTTAGACTAACCATTTTTAACAAACCAAAACGAGTATGCTTATCTTTTTTATGAGTTTTTAAATGACCGGTTAACTCGACAATACGCGTTGTTAATAAAGCAACCTGTACTTCGGATGAACCTGTGTCTCCCTCAGCTCGTTGGTACTTTTGAATGACTTCGGCTTTAGCCTGGACAGTCAGCGACATAAATAACTCCTAAAATAGTAATAATAAATAAAATCATGAAATGAGGCTAATCATTTTAGCATAATTCACTTCAATTAAACAATTTTAAACAATCTTCTGGGTGCAATCAACCCAGAAACTAGAACTTCTCCAATGCCAAAAAATTTCTCTAAGACATCGGACCATAATTGTACCCAGCCCAAACTCATGTCAGCTTTACAACTAATTTGTTTCCCTTGATATAACTCACTATAGTTATCTTTGGATACATGCATCTTTTGAATATGCGGTATAGCTTGTTCAGGTTTTAATAAAATGCTATTTAAACTATCCGATTGATATAATTCATCCAATTGCATCATAGTCAGCATGGGATATTTTTCAAAAGGCTCTACAAAAACTCTTCTTAACTCCAAAACATGTGCCCCACAGCCCATTTTTTCCCCAATATCCTCTGCTAAACTACGAATATAGGTTCCTTTGCTACATTTAACCGTTAAACTTAAAAAAGCCGTTTTTTGATCTTGATAGTCATACTTATCTAGTGTAAGTTCATGAATATGTAACGATCTTGCTTTTCGCTCTATATCTGCGCTCTTTCCTTCACGGGCTAAATCACAAAAACGCTTTCCTTTTTGTTTTAATGCCGAGTAAATAGGAGGAAGTTGCAAGATAGGTCCTCTAAATTGCTCTATAATACTTTCTATCTCTTGGGTGGATAAATGAGGAATAGCACGAGATAATAATAACGCTCCATCGGCATCTGCGGTAGTCATAGTATGACCCAACGCTATTTTCACTTGATACTTTTTATCAGCATCTAATAAAAAGCGCACTACCTTAGTTGCCTCTCCAAGACAAATAGGCAGCATACCTGAGGCTAAAGGATCTAAAGTCCCAGTATGACCTGCTTTTTTTGCACCCAAATATTTTTTGACTCTTTGTAACGCAGTATTGGAGGTATACCCAGATTCTTTATCCAATAAAAGAATTCCTGTTATCTCTTGTTTACTCGTCATCATCACTTTTTAATACTTTCTTTAATAATTGATTAATACGATCACTTTTATCTAAAGTATCATCGTATTGAAAAACTAATTTAGGAACCGTACGTAGCGTTAAACGCTTTGCTAAAAGTGAGCGCAAATAACCAGAAGCCCGATTTAAAGTTTCAATCGATTCTACTATTTTTTCTAAATCATAAATGGTGACATACACTTTAGCATGCGATAAATCTTTGGTAACCTCTACTTCGGAGACGGTGACCATACCAATACGCTCATCTCTTAATTCTTGCTGAATAAAATGCGATAATTCTCGTTGAATTAAATCACCAATTCTATCGGTACGACTATACTCTTTAGGACTCACGCGTAATCACTTCCGGTTTAACTTCTACTTTTTCAAAAACTTCTATCTGATCACCAGGATGCACATCA
Organism: Coxiellaceae bacterium; assembly: GCA_947478905.1. Lineage (GTDB taxonomy): Bacteria > Pseudomonadota > Gammaproteobacteria > Berkiellales > Berkiellaceae > CANJXG01. The sequence goes on along the minus strand of CANJXG010000019.1, from coordinate 9,939 downwards.
TTATAATTTTTCACCCCTATACCACATTCAATGCCTTGTTTAACATCATTCACATCATCTTTAAATCGGCGTAATGATTCTAAGGCACCTTCATAAATAACGACTTGGTCTCTTAATACCCGAATGGGTTTATTCCGTTTAATCATCCCTTCAATCACCATACACCCTGCAATAGCACCGAATTTTGAAGAACGGTATACTTCACGGACTTGAGCCAATCCAATAATTTGTTCTTTAAATTTAGGCCCTATCATCCCTGTTACTGCAGCATTCACCGCATCAATCACATCATAAATAATACTGTAATAATTTAAAGACAGACCTTCTTTATCTGCCAATCGTCTTGCAACTGCATCTGCTCTTACATTAAAGCCAATCAAAATACCATTAGAGGCCATAGCAAGATTGACATCAGACTCATTGATCCCGCCTACGCCTTTTGCAACTACTTTCACATTGACTTCTGCATTGGATATCTTTTCCAGGGTATTGACCAGCGCTTCTACAGAACCTTGAACGTCTGCCTTTAAGACAATTTTTAGCGTGCGCAATTCCCCTTCTTTCATTTTATCCATAAAGCCTTCTAATTGAGAGGCTTGTTGTCTAGCTAATTTGATATCTCGGAATTTGCCTTGTCTAAATAGAGCAATTTCACGCGCTTTCTTTTCATCTAAAACTACCGTCATCTCATCGCCTGCATGAGGCACACCAGATAAACCTAATACTTCTACTGGAATAGAAGGACCCGCTGTAGAAACTGTTTTTCCAGCTTCATCATGCATCATCCGAACCCGACCATACTCAAAGCCCGCAATAACAATGTCTCCTTGTTTTAAGGTTCCATTTTGAACTAAAATAGTAGCGACCGGCCCACGACCTTTATCTAAACGAGATTCAACCACCACGCCCATTGCAGGACAGTGGATTTGTGCTTTTAGCTCCAACACTTCTGCCTGAAGCAAAATAGCTTCTAATAAAGCATCAATCCCTGCACCTGTTTTAGCAGAAACAGGCACTAACATCGTATCGCCTCCCCATGCTTCAGGGACAATACCATATTGACCTAATTCTACTTGTACCTTGTCTAAATCAATCCCTGGTTTATCTATTTTATTCAAAGCAATAATAATTGGTACATTTGCCGCTTGGGCATGCTGAATAGCTTCGATAGTTTGAGGTTTGGCACCATCATCTGCTGCCACAACAATAATGGCAATATCTGTACATTTTGCTCCTCGTGCACGCATTGCACTAAAAGCAGCATGACCTGGTGTATCTAGAAAAGCAATAGACCCTTTTGGCGTCTCTACATGGTAGGCTCCAATATGTTGGGTAATACCACCTGCTTCACCTGAAGCTACTTTAGTACGACGAATATAATCTAATAAAGAAGTTTTACCATGATCTACATGTCCCATAATCGTTACAATAGGCGGTCTAGTAATTGCTTCGCCTTCATGTACGGTTTGCAAGGTATCTTCGACCGAGGTGAGCGATCTTAAAATTGGTGTATGCCCCATTTCTTCTACTACAATTGCTGCAGTATCTTGGTCAATCACCTGATTAATCGTAGCCATAACCCCCATTTTCATCATCATTTTAATGATTTCTACGGCTTTGACTGACATCTTTTGAGCTAATTCACTCACGCTGATCGTTTCAGGAATAAACACTTCACGAATCATTGGGGCAGTTGGCTTTTCAAAAGCATGCTTTTTAAGAGCAGGAGTTTCCTTGTCTCTATAAGAAGATTTACGATGTGAACCACCGTGATTTTGGCTTTGATTTTTCTTTTTATACCCCCCAGAACTAGCACCCCCTTTATAAGCGCCTTTCTCTGCATCCTGATTAGGAGTATGTTTGCCTTTGGGCTTATTAGGTTTATATGCTGGCTTAGCATCTTGCTTAGGCTTTTCAACACTCTCTATTGCCGGTTGTGCTACTTCAATCACAACCGGCGTTTCTTCTATTACCTTTGCAATTTCTAAAGTTGGCTCTTGAACTTCTACATGCCCCAACGATACTAATTCGGGCTCAGAGGGAGCATTCTGTTCAGGTGTACTGACTATCGTTTCAATGATGGGCTCAACAATAGGCGCAGGTTCTACTTCCACCGGTTTTCTAACAAATTTACGAGTTTGTTTAGTGACTACTGTCACCATTTTTTCGCTTGTAGAACCTGGATTTTTAACTTTTAGTTTTACCACTTTATCTTTATCACGATCGCGTGTAAAAACGAAACGCTCTGGAGCAGTAGAGCCATTATCTGCTCCGTGATCCATTTTTAATTTATTAAGCAGTTGACGTTTTTCATCCTCAGAAATAACATGGTCCACCCCTTTTTCACAATGAATACCTGCAGCCTTCAGCTGTTCAAGGAGCTCTTGAGAGGTAATATTGAGTCTTTTGGCTAAATCCGAAAGGGTGGACATAAATATCTCCTACTATATTAAATAAACCAGCGAGCTCTTGCCGCCATAATCAATTTTCCAGCTTGTTCTTCAGTCATGCCTTCGATTTCTAACAACTCATCTATCGATTGTTCTGCTAAATCATCTTGGGTTATCACACCTTTGCTGGCTAATAAATATGCTAAATTTTTAGTCATACCTTCTACTTCTAACAATTCTTCTGAAGGCTCTTTTTCCGTGAATCGTTCTTCTTTGACCAATTCCTCGGTCAATAATTGATCTTTTGCTTTAGCACGCAGTACCAACATCGATTCTTCAGTTAAGCCTTCTACTTCTAATAATTCTTGTTCTGATACATACGCAATTTCTTCAATCGTTGTAAATCCAGCATTCACAAGATTTTCCGCTAAATCCTCTTCTAAATGTAATGTATCTTTAAATAAATTAAATAATTTTTGCTGCGATTCTTGATCTCTATCTTCGGCTTGAGCTTCACTCATCACGTTTAAGGTCCACCCTGTTAATTTAGATGCTAAACGTACATTCTGCCCCCCTCGGCCAATAGCTGCTGAAAGCTGCGATTCTGATACAATAATATCCATTGAATGTTCTTCATCATCAATAATAATTGAAATAACTTCTGCAGGCGCAATAGCATTGATTACAAATTGTGCTGGATTTTCATCCCATAATACAATATCAACCCGTTCGCCGCCCAATTCATTAGAAACAGCTTGCACTCTAGAACCACGCATTCCGACGCAGGCACCCACCGGATCAATCCGACCATCTTTTGCCAATACTGCAATTTTAGCACGTGCACCCGGATCACGAGCAGCGGCCATAATCTCAATAGTACCATCTCCAATTTCAGGCACTTCGATTTTGAATAATTCCATAATCATTTCAGGACAGGTACGGCTCACCAATAATTGGGGACCGCGCGCATCTTGACGTACATCTTGCAAATAGGCTCTGACTCTATCGTTCACCCGCATCACTTCTCTAGGAAGCTTCTCTTTAAGAATAGCTTCTGCATTACCAAATTCAAGAATAGTCACATCACGAGTCGCTTTTTTCACTATTCCATTAATGAGCTCTCCAATACGTGCACGATATTCTTCTGCAGTTTGATCTCGTTTTGCAACCCTTAAACGATGCGCAATCACTTGTTTAGCAGTTTGAGCGGCAATACGCCCAAACTCAATTGAAGTGATTTCTTCTTCAATGGTCTCACCTACTGTGATGTCTGGATTTTTTTTAAGGGCCTCTGAAAGGGTTATTTGTGCTTCGGGATGGTCAGAATCAATCATATTTCCATCCATATCAAAAATATGCTCAACTAAAGCAAGATCAGCAGAGGATGCAATAGCATCATCTGCTACCACGGTCCACCTTCTAAAGGTCTGGTAACTGCCCGTTATTCTATCAATAACCACATGCACATCCCAAGCTGCGCCGTACAATTTGCGAGTGGCTGATGCAAGTGCAACTTCAATGGCTTGAAACACCACCTCTTTTGGAACATTTTTCTCATTAGATATTGCATCAACTACTGCACCTAAACGAATGTCTATACTCATTCTTTTTCCGAGCCTCTTTTTTTATCTTTGCCAATCATACCTACTGTCAAATTAGGTATCACCCGTGCTTTATCGATTTGTTCAAAGCTGAATTTTTCTACTTTTTCAATTTTTTGTTTCTTGTCTTTATTTTCTAGTAATAAATACACTGTGTCATCTTCTACTTTTTGCACAATCCCTTTAAAATTTTTCTGATTATCTTGCGGATAAGATAAGCTAATTTGTATTTTATTGCCTACTTGTTGCACAAAATGCTCAGGTCTAAACAACACTCTATCTAATCCTGGGGAAGATACTTCTAGTGTATATTTCCCAGATAAAGGACCTTCAACATCTAGATAAGCACTCATTTTTCTAGAAACACTCACAATATCGTCTATTGTAACCCCGCCGGGTTTATCTATAAAAATCTTGACTGTAGATTGCGGTCCCCCACTGGCGCCACTGGAGCGACCTGTAGAGACAGTTACCCCCACCAGTTCACAGTCTGTACCGGCAAATAAAGGCTCTATAAGGTTTTCTATTTCTGAAGGCCGACGCATTTTATAACCTGGTTAAATATCTTACTTAAAACAAAATAAAAAGCCCCATAAAGGGGCTAAAAAAATCTGGTAGCGGGGGCAGGATTTGAACCTACGACCTTCGGGTTATGAGCCCGACGAGCTGCCTGGCTGCTCCACCCCGCGTCAAAGTGAAGATAGGTTAACTCATTAGAACTTTTTATGCAATAGGTATTTTGAAAATAAATTATGAATACATCCTTTTTAATATTAATTAGTTACCAAACTTTTTTATACTTAATTTACAAAAGCAAGTTAAGTGAATTTTTCTAGAATACTTTGTGGCGCTAAGTCAGGCTCTTGCATTTTAGTAAAAGGTAAATAAAAAGTTTGCTCTAACAAATAAGCCCCTTCTAATGCAGCATGAGAAGTGACATCACTATAAACAACCCAGGTAGAGCCTGCAGCAAAAGGCACTGTTCGTTGTTGAGCCCGAGCTTGATAGTCTACATCATATTTCATCTGGTTATGTAACTGCAACATATAATGATCATACAAACTACGCTTTTGTTTAGTAATGTGTAATGCATTTAATATGTTAAATTCATTCCACCAAGGGGCTCTTAATTTTGGAAAAAATTGTGACACTACTTTTTCAAAAGGCTCACCCAATTTCCAAATCCGATCTTGTTGATGAGGATTCACATTTGAAAAAACCCTTAAAATTCTATTTTTACCCATTGGCATCGAAGGAAAAGCATCAACATGTAAACGCGTATCATCTTTACGATAGGAAGTTTTACGACCTTTGACTTCCATAGGACGAAAGCTCGTTCTGCCTGTGATAATATCAGAACTATAATGGGGGCAAAGATGGGTAATTAAATTTTCAGCAAACGCGGTATAGCTGTGCATCATATTTTTAAAGGTCATTATATGCGCATTTTTAGAATGAATTCCTTTCATACTGCCATCTTTTATATAGTAAGTCATGCTTTTACGCTTTTTATCTAAACATGCTTTAGAACGTAATAATACGGTATTTTCCAAATGAAAATTTAAATTAGGAAAATACAGGACTTTCCCAGATTCTAAAGACTGGGTCAAAAGCTTTGCTTGATGAACAGGTAAAACGGAAGAAAGTACAGGATTTTGAGATTGTTCTATAATCATATTTAAAGTATTTTCCCTTTACATCAATACACTATTAGCACGATTAGCCGAAATTTAAATGCTATTTTACACAAATACGCGCTTATACACATAGTTTTATTTGTTATGTAATTTAATAACTTACATAAAGATCTATTATGTACTATACTTATGCTTATCAACAGCATAACCTTAAGAGCAGGAGCATAAAAAATATGAAAAAAATGACAGCTGATGCATTAAAAAATAAATTAGATCAAGGTACTATCCTACTTATTGATGTCCGTGAACCTTCAGAATATCAAGCTGAGCATATTGAAAAGGCACATCTTATTCCCCTTGCTAGTCTTAGCGCTGCAACCTTACCCTCTACTGCATATCCTATTGTTTGTCATTGCAAAACTGGAAAACGTAGTGAGGAAGCTTGCACAAAACTTATAGCAGAAAATCCAAGCCTAGAAGTATGTTCATTAGAAGGTGGCATTAAAGGTTGGAAGGCTGCAGGATTTCCAGTACAAAGCTCACAAAATCCCGACAATTCAGAAAATGCCAAAACTATATACAATTTAGAGACAAAAATACCGTTAGATAGACAAGTGCTGCTTGGGGCAGGATTACTGGTCGTATTAGGGGCTCTATTTGGACTGATAATGCATCCAGTTTTTTGGGTTCTATCGCTTGTAGTAGGGGGGGCACTGATATATGCAGGCTTCACGGGATGGAATGGTATAAGTGAATGGCTGGCTAAAATGCCATGGAATAAATGAGTATTACTATCCAAACATTTTTTGATAAAGACACAGCAACTTTAACGCATATTGTCTCAGATATCAAAACTAAAAAAGCAGCCATTATAGATCCTGTCTTAAACTACGATCTCTATTCAGGTACAAGTCATACTGAATCTGCCGATAAAATCATTGCTTATATTAAGGAACATAATCTCGAGCTACACTGGATTTTAGAAACCCATATCCATGCTGATCATCTCACTGCTTCTCATTATTTGCGTGAAAAATTAGGGGGTAAAATAGGAATTGGATTACGTATTCAAGACGTATTAAAATTATGGGTTCCTATTTTTAATACCTCCAATGATACTCCAATAGATGGCTCTCAATTCGATTGCCTATTTGAAGATCATGAGAGTATCTCTTTGGGAGCAACTTCCATCAAAATACTTTATACTCCAGGGCATACTCCTGCATGTGCGAGTTATTTAATAGATAATGTCATTTTTGTTGGAGATACTCTTTTCATGCCTGATGTGGGCACCGCGCGTACTGATTTTCCTGGTGGAAGTGCACAAACGTTGTATGACTCTATACAACGTATTTTAAGCTTACCAGAGAATACCAGAATCTATTTTTGTCATGATTACCCGCCTGCAGATCGAGAGGTATGCTATTTTTCCACGGTGAAAGAACAAAAAGAAAAAAACATTTTAATTAAATCAAGCATCTCAAAAGCAGAATATATTACTGCTCGCAATCAACGTGACCAAGGCAAGCCCGTGCCTCACCTGCTGTTGCCCTCTATTCAAGTAAATTTACGAGCAGGCACATTTGGAAAAAGTGAAAGTAATGCTGTTCAGTACATTAAAATACCAATCAATACAGTATAAATTTAAAATGTGTTGGTATTACAACTATACAGTAAAATAAATGTATCAATAGCCGTACAGTATGGTCAACAAAATGGATGGGGTTTGTGACCTTAATCTTTTTTGTTTGCTATTTTTTCATTGAGAAATGATATCACCAAAACAAGTCTTATTGTTTTAAAGCCGGTTTCCTCCAATCTCTACTCATCTTAGCAAGTAAATAACTTTATAGGACAGAAAGTGCATGCTCAACCTCAAGAATGCAAGAAGGCAGAGAAATCAATTATAGCGCAAAAATAGCCTGTATCGGCTACTTCGTCTTTTACGCCATTAACATGGATCAACACCGCTCGGCGAGAAACATATTTAGGGACCTTTAAGCGTCGAATTTTCTCTTGAACTTCCTCAATAATATTCATGCCAATTTCTTCACGCTTAAATTTTATTTCACATACATAAACTATATCATGTCTGGTTTGAATCATATAATCAATTTGACACCCTTCTTGGCGTGTAGTTTTTCGTTGAAAATAGGGGCCAGACAATAGAATATCTTCCGCTTTAAGGGCCAATAATTTAATGATTTTTTTATGATTATTAATCACTAAATTTTCAAATTGCAAAGCCAATATAGAATGCCAACCTGGTAGGTTGCTAATAGATACTTTATCAAAATTACCCTTCTTTATTTTATGTATATTAGGTAAAATATATTTCAAATAAAACCGGGTATAATTATCCCGTAAACGATACTGGCTTAAACTAGACAAATGCTTAGTAGTTGTATCCCATGTTAATTCTCTTTCAATAAATCCTCCTATTTCTAATTCAGTTAAATATTCAGTAATATCGCCCCCGACACTCACTCTCGAGGCTGCCATCAATTCTTGACGCGTCGCCTTCGACTCCTCTAATTTCATAACAATTTCTTGATATAGCGCATTACGCTTACCATAAATATCGCTAAATATATATTTAAACTCATCATATAAAGCACTATTAGCATTAAAACACAAATTAGTGATGTTATTTTCTGCGCTCATCTGGGGATTAACTAATTCTAGGTACCTGGGCACACCCCCAGTCACGGCAAGTACTTTTAGGATTTCATAGGCTGATATATTGCCTTGAGTATTCTTCCAGAATTTATAACAATCCTCTAATGGTAATTCATCTAGGGTCATATGTAAGCTAGGCCTACCCAAGTACCCCGTGTTGCTTAAAATATTTTTCTCAATCCATGCTGAAACCGAACCACATAAAATGAAAACTAATTGGGGATTATGAGAAAAATGCATATCCCATGCGATTTTTAATTTTCCCAAAAAATTAGGGTCTCCTATGGCCATCCAAGATATTTCGTCGAAAACAATAATAATTCTTTCCTGTTGACATTGTTTAGCTAAAAGGGTAAATAAATCACCCCAATCTTCCGATAAGGTAGAAAAACCAAACTGCTCTCTGAATTGGCGACTAAATTCATTTCGTTGATCTTGGGCGGTTGTGGACCCAGTAGGTGATAGTCCCATAAAAAAATAGGCTGAAAATGGCTTAGTAAACTCCTTAATTAAACGACTTTTACCTATACGTCTCCTACCCCTAATGACAAGCATATTAGCACCTGGGCGTGCCAATACGTTATTCATCTGAGCAAGTTCATCTTTTCTACCAACAAACATATAATATCTCCCTAAAAAGGCATTTGTCGATTTCAGGGGAAATTTAAAAAGATTAAAGCTTCCCCTAAGACCGCTATTTGTTGATTTTAGGAGAAATTTAATTAAAAATCAACCTTCACTATTGAGCAGCTTCTAGCATAAATTCATATCCTATACAAATGCACAAACTCTAATTGCATATACATCAATGAGCTATGCTAAAAAAGTTGATTCAATCACTACAACTGCAGGTGAGCTAGAACCGCAAAAATTGTTCCAGCACATTCTCTATTTTCTGGTTGAGAGAAAAAATCGCGAAAAGTAAGCATTATAGCTTACATTAACTCAAGTTTTTAAACTTTGGACAAAAAATAGTTTTTGAATAACAAATATGAGGTGTAATTACTCTGTAATTTAGAAAGCATAGGTTAAAATAGTTCTTTTTTTGGTGCTGACCGCAACTAAAATAAGGACACTCCAACCTATACTGACCTCTATTCTATCTAATTTAAAAAATTTTCGCGAACAAATTTATCGTATTATCCAATGGCGGCCCGATGCCTGTATGGAGCTGCTGGATGCCTTGTGCAGTAACGTGAGGGCAGATAGCGTAGTGCAGTTGAGTCTCAACGTGCGCCACCGTCGGACCTATAATAGTATTACAGATGTGCTCACTACATTTCATGAAGGTGGTGAAACTCAAGCTGATGAATTACAGCATCTTGTCATTGAACAAGCTATTGAAGTAAATTCTAACAGAGATTATTTTTTATTTGCCACAGACTGCACTCCAGCGCCTAGAGTGTATTCTCCCACGCTTGAGGACCGCGGCATCATTTACTCTCCAAACCAGGTGCTCAATAATGCACCCATCACAATAGGGCACAAGTACAGCATCACTGGTTTTTTACCATATAAAGACAATAATGCACCCCCATGGGTGTTACCGTTAAGTACACAACGGGTATCGAGCTCTGAAGATGATGCATTATTAGGAGCAGAAAAATTCCAACAGATTTTAAATATCATTCT
>CANJXG010000018.1 GCA_947478905.1 Coxiellaceae bacterium | reverse complement strand
CATACTGGGCCGGCACGGTGACCGGCCCCTACAATAGATTGTGCAAAACTAGAAGTTAAAAAACTTCCTCTACACTTTAAGATCGAGGCAGCGGCTTATATATTATAATAAATATGATGAAAAAATCATAACTATTTTCTTATTTCAGTACCATTCGATATTGGATCTGGAGCATCAATGGGATATGCTTCTTCTTCATATCTTTCAACAAGGATTGCCAATATTTCTAATTCATCACTTTCTGGAGTGTTTAATTCAGCATCCATTAAATGAGAGATTTGTTTCAAAGCCTTTTGATAATCTTTTTCATTTTTGATGGGTTTAATGTTCATATGATCTCCGCATTTATTTCATCGTACTGTTTGTGAGTACCAATAAATTTTACATAGACTTGCTGCGGCTAAAGAAAACCGCGCTGATCGTTGGTCTGGTGACATTCGGAATTGGGAGCCGGCTGGGTCAGTTTATCTCAATAACAAGCAGTCAAGTAAAGAGGTGAGGATAGAGATCTGATGCTATAAGCAAATCCGGTATGGATATGGTGGATTACATTATGGTAGTGAAACAGTAAGAGATCCACCAGGCACGATAAAACGGCGATCGAGTTTAATCAGCATCGCATAGGATGATTTGCCCACCACCGGTTAAGCTGGCGCGATTCATCGATGGAGCGAGAGCGTAGCTCTCTTTTCCAAAAGGATGCGCCAGAAACACCATAAAGCATCCCACGCAAATTGGATAGCGCGTAACCATTTATGCGCGTGCTACGCCCATATTTTAACACTGGGTTGCTTCAAACGGTTCCGCTTGCGCTGCACTGTTTCGCAATGACGGCGGTGAAAACGTGGTGAACCCGGCAAAAATGAAAATAAATTAAAAAAATACAATAAAGGTTGCCTAAAATTTTAATTAATATTATTATAATGAAAGTAGAGCAGTTTCGCTCTGCCTCACGCGACAACTATCCTGAAACTTACTGAAAATTACTGAAACTGCTGCAGAAAAATGGGTATCGATTACCCGTAGAATTGCGGGAGTAGAAAGGGGATATATTACAAAAGATAAGGCGCTGATTCGGCACTTATACGATTTATCTAAAATTGAAGAAGCTGGGATGTTAGAGGATACTTATCACAATCTGATAGAAATTGTTATTCATCGAGATCGCGAACAATTCAAAAATCAATATCCAGAATATTTTAATGATCCTATTAGCGAAATTGATTTATCTATAAAATTGCTGTCAGAAGATCTATCTTGGCCGAAAAATTATGAAAATTTTTTAAGTGATATGGTTTATGAGAAAAAACCACCGAATTATGAAGAAGCTTTGTCGATAATATATCGTATTAGAGAATCACTGCAATTGGAAAAATTATAATTGGAGTGCTTCTCTCAAAAACTGGAGGCGGCGGGAATCGAACCCGCGTCCGCAAATGCTACGTTTAAGAGTCTACATGTTTATCTTGATTCTTTATTTTAGCTTTTGAGTCCCCAACCAAGCAGGGTACTCAAACGCGATCTCTAAAATTTTTAGCCTAGATTGTTAGAGCGCCAATCTGAGCGATCTTGTGAAAGTACCTTCTATTCCAATGCACAAGCACACTGGGTAGAAGGGCTATAGCTTAAGCGGCTACAGCGTAGTTTTGGTCGTTTGCGTTTAACAAACTGCAGCTGAAGTTTAACGAGATTAGTCTGCCTGCTCGACATGCATCTTAAGTTTCACGCTTTACGTCGAAACCAGTGACGCCCCCAGTTCCATCCTAGCAGATTTACGATTTAAGATCCACTTTTTTTGATTAACCGTTGTTGAGTACGCTGCCATTCTCTATTTTTAGTAGTATCACGCTTGTCGTGAAGCTTTTTACCTTTGGCAATAGCGATATCGAGTTTTGCAAGGCCTGCTTTCCAATAAAGCGATATGGGTACAATCGTATAGCCATCGCGTTCAACTGCACCAATTAGCTTATGCAGCTCTTTTTTATTTAATAACAGTTTTCGGGTTCTGGTAAGATCAGTATCAACATGGGTAGAGGCAGATAAGAGGGGCGTAATTTGAGAGCCTAATAAAAAAGCTTCGCCATTTTTAATAATGACATAGCTTTCTGCTATGCCCCCTTTGCCAGCCCTTAAGCTTTTGACTTCCCAGCCTTGTAGCACTAAGCCTGCTTCAAAGTGATCTTCTAGCGTATATTCAAAGCGAGCACGTCGGTTAAGCGCAATAGTGGGATTATTTGATTTTGTTTTTGTAGGTTTAGCCATTTGTCCTAGATTATGACTCAAATTGGATGAAAATAAAAGAATTTTGTGTATAATAAGGCATGCCAAAAATTAATCGTTCTCTTTTAGTACAGTTTACAGCTGAGCAAATGTATAATTTGGTCAATGCTGTGGATCACTATCCACAATTTTTACCCTGGTGTAGCAAGGGTATCATTCATCGAGTGTCTGATAATGAAATGGAAGCGACTATTTATTTTTCTCACGGGATAATAAATAAGTCATTTACTACTCAAAATACACTTGCAGTGAATAAATCCATTCATATGAAATTGCTAGAAGGTCCTTTTAGGCAATTTGAAGGAACATGGCGTTTTGAGCAAGCCGGTACTGCTTCTTGTCAATTAAGTTTTGATTTAGATTTTGAATTCTCTTCTCCGCTGATTGCTATGGCGGCAGGGCCGATTTTCCAACAAGCTATTAGCTCTATGGTGGAAGCCTTTGTAAAACGTGCGCAAGAGCTTTACCCATCCTAAAACATGATTATGAGTCGCTATGAGTAGTATGAATATAGAACTGGTTTATGCTCGAGATAGCACACATCAAATACGGTATGAACTGAGCGTGCCTGCACTGTGCACTATCGAGCAAGCTATTGAAATATCGGATATTTTAGTAAAATGCCCGGAATTAGAAACACCTTATATGGTTGGTATTTGGTATAAGGCAGCGCATCTATCAGATACCCTAAAAGCAGGGGACCGTATTGAGATTTATCGTCCATTGCATTTAAGTGCAATGGACGCTAGAAAAGCCAGAGATGCTAGAAAAAAAGTAACAAAGTAGATTAACTAATTACTTGCAAATATAATCTTCACAAATTCGTGAAACCACTCCATCTGTAAAATAGACAATTAAATAATTTTTTTGTAGCTTTCCATAACCAGGTTGCTTGTAGTACATATAATACCAATTTTCTTTTTGAAAAATCGCATTGAGGATAGGGGTGCCTAATATGGAATGGACTTCATCTTTAGTCATACCGATTTTTATCGCAGTGACAGCCTCAACAGTGAGTTTGTTACCCTGCTCTATATCTAGCTTATAGACTCGAGGGGATCGGATGCAGCCACTCATAAAAAGAGATGTTATGATGATGAAACTAGTTAAAATACGATACAAAGTTTTTTTTTGTGTGTAATACATATAAATTATAAAATAACAAAAATAAGATTAATAATCGTAAAATAACATTCTATTGATTTAGGTACAAGGATATTATGGATATAATTTGGAATATTAAATTGAATGACGGCAGATAATAAATCAGATAATCAAGGGCTTAAAAAAGCAGGTTTAAAAGCGACTTTGCCTCGCCAGAAAATTCTACAAATTTTGGAAAATAATAAAGCACGCCATATCAGCGCAGAAGCCGTCTATAGTGCTTTATTAGAATCAGGAGAGGATGTAGGCCTGGCTACGGTATATAGAGTGCTCACTCAGTTTGAAGCTGCGCATATAGTGATTCGGCATCGTTTTGATACAGGACATGCGGTTTTTGAGTTAGATGATGGAGAGCATCATGATCATTTAGTATGTATGACCTGTGGTCAAGTAGAAGAATTTTTAGATCCTATTATTGAAGCTCAGCAGCTTAAAGTTGCCAAAAAATTAGGATTTACGATAATAGAACATAGTTTATGTTTATATGGAACGTGTCGCAATTGCAGCTGATTTATTTGAGTTAGAAAACATAAAATAATATAATATAATAAAATTAAAAATATGAATTTTCCAACTATTTATACGCCTCGATGTTTAATTCGCCCTCTAGAACTAAAGGATGCATTTTCTATGCATACGGCCCTAAAGGCGAGCTTTAAAGAATTAAAAAAATGGATGCCCTGGGCGCAAGGTTTAGCCTCTTTGGAAGATACGGAGTATTTTATTCATCAATGCATCAAAGCATGGGAGCGATCTCTTCAAGATCGTAATGAACGTACTTTAGTCATTATGGATATCAAAAATAAGTATTTTATTGGTTCAATAGGGCTCACGCCTTTAAACCTTTTAATACCGAGTTTTGAAATCGGCTATTGGATTGATCAACGCCTAACGGGCCAAGGTTTGATGAGTGAAGCAATTAATGGTTTAGTGCATTACTTATGGGCAGTGCATTATGCTAGACGAATTGAGATTCATTGTGAAGTGAATAATGAAAAAAGTGCTAACGTGGCAAAGCGTTTAAATTTTCCGCTAGAAGCCAAAATGGTGAATGCACGTTTAACAGCAGATGGTAAATCAGTTGTGGATATATTGCTTTATGCAATGAGTTCGGATATAAACTTGCCTAATATAGAGGTCACATGGGATTAAAGTCAAATTTCTCAGATTTATCTAAATATCAAAAGTTACCTATTGGGGTATTTGATTCAGGAGTAGGTGGATTAACAGTGCTCAAAGCCCTTAGAGAGGTTTTACCGGATGAGGATTTTATTTACTTAGGCGATACAGCCCGTTTACCGTATGGAACCAAAAGTTCGCAGACGGTTCTACAGTATGCGGTATCGTGTGCGCACTTATTAAAAAAACGTGGCATTAAGCTTTTGGTGGTTGCTTGTAATACAGTGGCTTCGGTTGCCCTAGACGCTCTAGCCACCGATTTTTCTCCTATCCCGGTGGTGAGTGTGATTGTACCGGGGGCGCAGGCGGCGTGTGATTATTCACAAAAGAATCATATTACCGTATTAGCCACGGAAGGAACGGTACAGTCTCATGCCTATAAAAATGTTATCCATTTAATTAAACCTGATGCGGTGGTAGAGGAGCGCGCATGTTCTTTATTAGTGTCTTTGGCAGAAGAAGGGTGGACGCAGGGCCCCTTAATTGAAGCAATTATTGCTAGGATTATTCATCCGGAATTGACTTGCGATACATTGATTTTGGGATGCACCCATTTTCCAGTTTTAAAATCTGCTATTCAAAATGTAGTGGGCAGTCAAGTGACGATTATTGACTCTGCCCATACTACCGCTCAATCCGTTAATGCATTATTACTCCAGCATAACCTAAAAAATTCAAATAAAGTAGGGCATTGCCATTTTATGGCAACCGATAATGTGAAGCGCTTTAAAAAAATGGCGTCTATTTTTTTAGAAGCTGACATTCAAGACACGGATATGGAATTAGTGGACGTGCTTTGAGCACGCCATCGTTGTTTGACCATAAAAATCATGAAAGCCGCTTGAACTGCGGGGGAGAGTAAAGATATTATCCAGTCTTTCCCACTACCTGGCAAAAAGAATAATACACTTTTATAGTTTGTTAAAGCATTTGCTAACCCAGGTGCGAGCAAATACAGCACGGTTATGTAAAAAACAGACGTTATCACAGCACGTTTGGGATTATCAGCAAATTGAAAATAATGGATAATTAAAATATCTCTTATCAAAAATAAAATAGCAGAAGTGATAAATACAACAGGGATAAAGTTGAGTTCATGAAATTTGATAGAGGGTGAAAAACTTATCCAAATGCCCATTATAATCACTAATATAAAAGAAGCGATCCATTTAGGCGCTTTTTTAGGCTTTGTTACATTATGTATTATTTTTTTATAGGTAATAACATTTATTTTTTCAGAAAAAAGAGCGAGATAGGTGATAAACACCGCTACGCTAAAAGCGACGTATTTAGGTAAAGCATCAGGGATAGCTCGCATAATGTCATCGAATTTTTCTATTTTCCAGATAAAAAATCCTGAAAAATACACCATGCAAAAGACGGTAAATACAAACCATACCCATGGTAGGGTCGGGTATTGCAATGCACTTCGCATGCTTCGGTAAATCCCAATTACACTCCAAACTAAAAATATACATAAAGAATAGAGGTAAAATGTAAAGTCTATATTAAAAGAATACCACTTAAAAGGGGCATAAGCGTCATTGAATAAGAATGCATTCAGTGTGCTATGCGTAGCAATCCAACCGAAGAGTAACCCGATTAGAAAATAGAAAAAGGTGCTTACTTTTGTATTTTTCTCGTATTGCAGCGCATTCATGCTAAAGAGGAGTGCAACACTGTGAGCAAATAATCCCCCCAATATTAAAATGAATACTTTTAATGCTATAGAAGCGGGCGTTTGAGTTTGCAAGCTAATGATAATATAAGGTATAAGCGCAAGGAGTGCACCATACCAAGCATAAGCAGGACTCCCTAGTAATTTTCCCCATGATAGGGTCCAGGGTTTAATGACAGAGAGCCTTTGAAAATCCCAAGTTCGATTATTTATTTCATCAGGAATAGATTCAGAGGCTAATTTAGTACCCCATAAAAAAAGATAAAACATAAAAATAAAGTAGGCTACCTTTAATACAGAAACTATTCCAGTTAAGTAACATAAATATAGTATGGCGCCAATAATAAGAGGGGTGACTATTAATCTTTGGGTAGTGAATTCTAGCCACAAATTACGACGTAGTTCAGGATTGATGATCATGTGTGTTATTCCGTTGCATTAATTCTAAATAGATGGATTGCATACTTTGTGGTGGTTTTGAACCATCTTGTATGAGTGGGCGATGATCTAATATTTTGCCGTGATCAATAACAATCATATGAGTGGAATAGTCTTCTAACTCAGACAAAATATGAGAAGATACCAAGATGGTTAAACCATGCGTTTGTAATTCTAATAATAATTTAGATAAATCATATCTTGCTTGTGGATCAAGGCCTGAGGCGGGTTCATCTAATAGTAATATTTTAGGTTCTTGTACAATACTTTGTGCAATCGCTAAACGTTGGCGTAAACCGCGAGAAAGCTTAGAAGCTTTTATGCTAAGATACGCTTCTAATTGTAATTTTTGAGCAGCTATTTCTATTTGATTTGCAACCAAGTGGGGAGGGCAGCCTTTAGACCAGGCTAAATAAGTTAAACATTGGCTTACTGTCAGATCTTCATATAATCCGAAAAAATCAGATAAATAGCTTGTAATTTTATGTATTTTTCTAGGTTCTTCTTCTACCTTATATTTTTCAGTATCTTGTTCAATCACAATTTTACCTGAGGTAAAATCTTCTAAAGCAGCTACGCATCGTAATAAAGTCGTTTTTCCTGCTCCATTAGGACCCACTAAGGCGGTGATGCTATTGGTTGGAATGGTAAACGAAATATTATTTAAAGCACGTTTGCCAGGATAATCAAAACATAAGTTTTCTACAGTGATCATATTGGGGTTTTTTCTTGTTATTATTAGATACTAAAGAGAATAGCAGATTTTATATCGATTTAAAAACAGTTAGAAGGAGGGCTATTAAATTAATATGAATACAAAACAGCTAATACATTATAAAACAGTAACGAGGTATTATTTGGCTGATATTTCAAGCTATGTACTTATAGGTGCTTTGAGTGGTTTAGGCATTTTATTGATGATGCTTTTGAATAGTGATCTTAAGTTAATAGACTTAAGTGTTTATGAGTATGGGTTGGCAATCACTGGGGGCATGCTCCTAGGGGCCGTAGTCAAAACCATGATGATGGTGGCAGTTGAAATGGTTATGCGTGCCAATGCCGCTAGTGCTAATTTAAATGCAAAAAGAGCCAAGACATTAGGAGAACGTTTAAAAAAAGAAACCAAAAGCAAGGTACAAGCCAGTGTTATTGCGCATGCTAAAGAGATTATTTTCCAAATGCATGGAGAAGAAGAAGGGTTTCGATTAGAAAGTTTTTTTGATAAAAAAATGGAAGCAATGACGCAAGGTGCATATTTTAAAATTGACCGGCATTTAAACTATTTAACAGATAGAGCAGTACATGGCGATATTACAGCACTTAAGCGCTTATATCGTTTATATCGTCGGAGCCCTCAAGAGCGGGCGCAGGAAATAGATAAACTTGTCGATAGGATTATTAATCGTCCACGCGAAATAGAAAAACTCAAAGATAAAATTGATACTTTATATGATCAATGGAAGTTTAGATATTATGCCAGAGGGTATGTAGATGAATAATGGCCTTTTGCAGATCTTCTAAATCGCCTGAATTGGAGATAACGGTATGTGCCATTTTTAGACGTTCTTCTCGACTTATTTGATTATAGATAATCGCTAAAGCTTGATCTTGAGTGAGATGCTCATTTTTACCTCGTTCTAAAACTCGAGAGAGTTGGAGACTTTCAGGTGCATCCACTACCAGTACCAGATCAATGAGATTTTGAAAGAGTGCCCATTTTTCTGCAAGTAAAGGAATGACAATAATACAGTAGGGAGGGGGATTTTTATTTTTTTTGAGTGTATGAATTTGATTTGTAATTTCTTGATAAATAAGAGGATGTAAAATAGCTTCTAATTTTTTTTTAAAATCATTTGCTTGATGATCCGGAGTGAAAACGAGTGCACGCATTTTTGCTCTATTTAAATTCCCTTGGTGATCTACTATGGCATCTCCAAATTCAAGTTTAATCTGTTCTAATGCAGGCATTCCTTTTGCAACGAGTTGATGTCCGATTGTATCGGCATCGATAATGGGTGCACCTAAAGCTGCAAAATAGTTTGCAACGGCTGATTTTCCGCTTCCAATACCACCGGTTAGTCCTATTGTTTTCATTGTAACAGTATCCAATTAAATTTAAAAGCTAATCAACTTAAAAAAATGATAAAAAGCTAAAATAATATATATTTAATTTTGGACCCCATAAAAGTGCTATGAATCCCGCCAGTGCCAAATAGGGTCCAAAAGGCATGGGATCGGAGCGGGTATGTTTTTTGATTAAAATTAACAAAAGACCAATTATGGAGCCTAGTAAAGAAGAAAGTAAAATAATCAGGGGTAGCGCTTGCCATCCAAGCCATGCTCCTAATAAAGCTAATAATTTAAAATCCCCATATCCCATACCTTCTTTTTTAGTAAGGATTTTAAACATCCAATATATTGTCCATAAACTTAAATACCCTGCTATAGCCCCTAAGATTGCGTTTTGTGGCGTGGTAAAAACAGAAAAAATATTAGCAAATAGTCCTAACCATAATATAGGCAAGGTAATATCATCCGGTATAATTTGATGATCCAAATCAATAAAACTCGATGCAATTAAAGACCATACTAAAACTATGGCAAAGCCGGATGCAAGACTAAAACCAAAATGGCTCACGGTAAGCACAGTTAATAGAGCCGTTAAAAGTTCAATAAAAGGATATCGAATAGAAATAGAAGTTTTACAGGCTTTACAGCGACCCAATAGAAAAACATAACTCAGAACGGGGATATTTTCTAATACCCCAATTACATGACTACATTGGGGGCAATGAGAAGCTGGGGTTATTAAATTAAAAGTGGGGCTAGGATCCATTAGCATGTGTGGTACCCTCCGGATAACCACATTTAAAAAACTCCCTATTAATAGGCCTAAAAGGCCTGCATAGATTAATAAATAGGGATCAGTAAAAAGAAGTGGCATTAGACGACCGATCCCATTTTGAAAATTGGTAAATACATTGCGATGACAAGCCCACCCACTAAAACCCCTAAGACAGACATAATCAGAGGTTCAAGCAAACTACTCAAACCATCAACGGCCGTATCCACTTCTTCTTCATAGATATTTGCTACTTTAGCGAGCATACTTTCTAAAGTACCAGATTCTTCCCCAACAGCAACCATTTGTATCATCATATTTGGAAAAATTTGCGCATTTTTCATGGCAGCTTGCATTTGTGATCCTGTGATCACCTCATTGCGGACTTGTAAAATGGCATTGCAATACACTATATTACCCGTGGCTCCCGCAACCGCTTCTAACGCCTCCACCAGCGGAACCCCTGCAGCAAAAGTAGTAGAAAGCGTGCGTGCATATCGAGCAAGCGCAGCCGTGTGGATTATATTACCTACAATAGGCATTTTTAAAATCATACGATCTAAAAAATCTCGAACAGTTTTAGAGCTTTTTTTAAAATATTTGAAAGTATAAAATAATCCTACAGCGGTGGCAACAATAAGATACCCTTGGTGTTGTACAAATTTAGAAAGAGATATCACAAACAAGGTAAATGTGGGTAATTGAGCTCCAAATCCTTTAAATAATTGCTCAAATTGAGGAACGACAAAAATTAATAAAATGGCAGTGACAATAACGGCGATGCTCACTACTGCAAGGGGATAAATTATTGCTTTTTTCAATTTTCGTTTTAAAGATTCAGATTTTTCTTTATAAGTAGCCACTCTATCTAGCATATTATCTAATGAGCCAGAAGCTTCACCTGCGCTTACTAAATTACAAAATAACTCATCAAAATAAAGAGGAAATTTTCTTAAAGCCTCCGCAAAAGGTCTGCCAGCTTCAATTTCAGTTTTTATTTCTGTCACCAGTTCTTGAAAAGTCGGATTATCGGAACTTTTAGAAACAATTTCTAAAGACTGTACTAAAGGTATCCCTGCGGTAACCATGGTTGACATTTGACGCGAAAAACTACAAATATCAAGACTACTTACTTTTTTTTTGCCAAATAATACAAATGGTTGGGATTGACGTTGCACTTTGATGGGGTGCAATCCTTGTTTGCGAATGCTCGCTTTGGCTAAATTAAGATTGAGTGCTTTTATTTCCCCATGAATCGTTTTACCTTCCGAATTGGTGCTTTCATAGCGATAAGTTGATAATTTAGAAGTATTATCGGAAATTATTTTCTTTTTTGCTTCCATTATTCTTTAGTTACTCGATTAATTTCTTCTAAACTGGTTAAACCCATTCTAATTTTATTTAAACCAGATTGGCGTAAAGTAATGCCCCCTTCTTTTTGCATTTGTTTAGCAATATGCATTGCGTTACCCCCTTCCATAATAATACGCCCAATTTCTTCACTGACTTTCATGACTTCATATAACCCAATACGACCCTTATATCCGTTAGTACATAAATGACATCCCATCGGACCTAAAATCTGCAAGTCTTTTAACTCTGCTTCTTGAAATCCAATTTCTAGTAAAGCTTCTTTTGGGATCTCAATAGGGGTTTTGCACTCAGCGCATAAGCGTCTGGCTAAACGTTGTGCAATGACTAAACTGACAGAGGTTGCCAAATTAAAAGAGGCAACCCCCATATTGATCATTCGGGTTAATGTTTCAGGTGCACTATTGGTATGTAAAGTAGAAAGTACCATATGTCCGGTTTGTGCTGCTTTTATTGCAATTTCAGCAGTTTCAAGATCGCGGATTTCTCCTATCATCACAATATCTGGATCTTGTCTTAAAAATGCGCGCAGCGCACTCGAGAAAGTGAGCCCTGCTTTAGGGTTGACATTGACTTGATTAATGCCGGGCAAATTAATTTCCACAGGATCTTCTGCAGTTGAAATATTGACTTCTGAGGTATTTAAAATGTTCAAAGCAGTATAGAGCGATACGGTTTTACCGCTTCCTGTTGGACCTGTAACTAAGACCATGCCTTGAGGTTTGTGAATGGCTTCTAAGAATATTTTTTTCTGAAACTCTTCATATCCTAAAGCATCAATACCCATTTTGGCAGTAGAAGGATCTAAAATACGCATTACTATTTTTTCACCAAATAAGGTGGGACAACTACTTACCCGAAAATCGATAGATCGAGTACGAGAAAGCGTCATTTTAAAACGACCATCTTGAGGGACTCTACGTTCGGAAATATCTAATCTAGACATTACTTTTAGTCTTGCAGCCAACCGAGATGCTAGATTGGGAGGGGGGGCTGCAAACTCATATAAAATTCCATCTTGACGTAAACGTACTCGATAACTTTTTTCATAAGGTTCAAAGTGAATATCTGAAGCCCCTCTGTGGATGGCATCTACTAAGACTTTATTAACAAATCGAACTATCGGGGCATCATCTGCATCTGATTGAGCATCATTGTTGAGTGCTTCATCTTCTACATTAATAATATCTAAGGCATCTAAATCAGAATCATCTAGATTATCTAATAATGATGCTTCCCCTTCTGATAGCGCATTTTCTATACACAGGCTAAGCGCAGTGTGCTCTACAATAACGCTTTCCGTATTTAAACCGGTATGAAATTTAAATTCATCAAGTGCATTTAAATTGGTAGGATCCGACATGGCTACAAATAAACGGTTCCCTCTTTTAAATAGAGGAAATGCATGATGTTTACGAATAAGTTTTTCAGAGACCAGTGTTTTAGGTACCATGTCTAAAACGAAATCCCTCAGATCAAAAAGAGGGACTCCAAATGTATGTGCGGCAACACTAGCAATTTTATCACCTGTGATTAATTTATTTTGGAGTAAGTGCGAAATG
This sequence comes from Coxiellaceae bacterium, assembly GCA_947478905.1. Lineage (GTDB taxonomy): Bacteria > Pseudomonadota > Gammaproteobacteria > Berkiellales > Berkiellaceae > CANJXG01. The sequence continues at coordinate 14,167 of CANJXG010000018.1, read as the reverse complement.
AGCGACACTTTGGTTTTAGCGCTTTGATCTATAGCCACAAGCATAGCTTCTTTTGTTATCAGCTGTTTTTTAACTAACTGGTGCGCTAGGCCATTTAATGATTTGTTTTCTTTTGAACTTAGTTCTGGATGCATCATATTAATTACAATAATAATAAAAAAAGTAAGTGAACTCTCTCTTTAAAAGTTTAGCGCAAACCATCAAAGAATGCGTCTATATATATTATCTTTTAAATTTAATTATTCTTCTGATATCTTAAAGTCGTGATTTGTTCAGAAATAAGACCTATTAAAAAAACTACCATTGCTGTGGAAAATAGAATAGCGCTCATATTCGTAAATCGACCTTGGGTTGTATAGGTATAAGCGTAATTACAAAGGCCTGCTAGAAAATACAAGCAAGAAAAAGGAATAAATATTTTCAATGGAGAATACAAAGTGGTAATTTTATAAATAATAATGAAAAATCGCAATCCATCAGAGAAGGGTTTTAAATGGCTTTTGCCAATACGTTTATGCACAATGATAGGAGCATACTTAACACTATACCCATTTCTAAAAAATGCCATGGTAATGGTAGAGGGATAAGAAAATCCATTTGGGAGTAGGTACAAAAATTCTTTGAAATACTCTGCATTCACCACTCTAAAGCCTGATGTGAGATCTAAAACAGGCTGATTGACTAGATGAGATGCCAGTGCATTATACATTTTATTTCCACACCATCTAAAAAAGCTAGCTTGAGATTTTTTGCTTCGAGTCCCTACTACCATGTCATAACCTGGATATTCATCTAATAGTTTTTTGATATTGCTAATATCATGTTGGCCATCGGCATCCATAAAAAGAAAAATACTTCCCTTAGCTGCCCGGGCACCGCTTTTAATAGCAGCTCCATTGCCTATTTGGTAGGGGTGTGAAATTACCCTAGCACCGGATTGCATTGCAATATCAGCAGTATCATCTGTAGAGCCATCGTTTACAACGATAACTTCATAATCAGGACTGGGATATTGTTTGATAAGTTCACAGATAAAGCTCTGTAGGCCTTTAGATTCATTACAAGCGGGGATAATAATGCTGACTTTAGGAACTGTACTTGACATATAGAGGCATCCTTTGCGCAGGGGTAATGTATACAGTTTACAGCATACTATAGCTTATAATAGCTGTCTATTTTTTATGTAGGTTATAAAAAATATTTTTTTTATAAATTTATGTCTATACTCATAGTTGCTTAACTTAAAAGTTGTATATGTAACTTAAATTTGGAGTAAATTATGAAAAAAATAAAAATCAAAAAAGATCGTAATGAAATAACGTTAACTGTTTTAAAATGGTTAGCAATTGCAGTCTTGTTTGTTGCCCTTGTTTTAGCAATCCCAGTTATGGGGGGGGCTTTGATTGGCGGCGTTGTTGGTTCTTTAGTGGGAATCACCGCAGTAGGACTTTATTATCAACGTGGTCTAACAGGTTCCAAGATGAACTTATTTCAACAAACACGTGGAACAATAGGGTCCTCTTTTGGGCAAACTAGCGAAAAAAATAGCTCAAAAACCAGATCTCAAACTGGAAGAAAAGCTAAAGCTAAAGCAAAAACAGCAAGTACAGCAAAAGTAGTACATATAAAACATAAAACGGCTACTCAAGCTAAAAAAAGACGTCAGGCGTAAGCCGATGTTTTAGGTGAAGTACGCAAGTTTCAAGCTTGCGTACTTCAATGTAAAAACATTTTTAAGCGGAGGCGGGGATGACAAAAAAGACTAAAAAAACAGAATCTGATAACCCTTCCCTAGTAGAAGTTATGATAGCTTTGACTATTGGTGTAGCCGTTGTAGTGGGGCTTCCTGCGGTAGTAGGTGCTTTAATTGGGGGTATTATGGGTGCCTTCTTAGGAGGGGCAATGGCCGTTGGGGTATTTTTTATAGCGTGGGCGGTGAATAAAAAAGTGCAAGGTGACATGTACGATAGCAAGCCAGATGATTCAGAATTCCCTGAAAGAGACGGTGTTTTAGGGGGTGAGACAAAGAGTGGATGGGGACCTGATCTACGTGCTGCACCTGCAAGCCAAAATAGAGATCAAAATCCTGAATCAGAATCAGCATCTGGGTTAGGCAAGCTTAATATTAATAATATTAAGAAGGATCCTGATGTGTCTTCTAAAAACCCGTTTAGATCACAGTAGTGTCCGAACTAAAATAAACGCGCTAAGCAGCTAGCTGCGTAATTTTTGATATGAATATAGTGCAGTTATACACTAAAAATTTGTAGCTGCATGTATTTTTCTTTCTTTTTATTTTCTCTATACCCCCTCATACTACTTGATCTTAGTCGCATTTTTCGATATTCTTCAAACTCGTACCTACTATATTTAATTTATTTTCATTTGTGAAATTTTCAGCATGTCTAATAACATTCTTAATTCTGTTATTGCTGCGACGCAAGAGCGCGGCTGGTTGGGTAACGAATTATGCGATGCATCCCTTAAGAAGTTAACTACCTGGCATATAGGTGGTCCCGCAGAACGATTATATGCTCCTGCCAATTTAGTAGATTTATCGGTTTATCTGAAATCTATAGAGAATAACCCACCCCTAATGAGTTCAAAAATAACTTGGTTAGGACTGGGAAGTAATGTTTTAATTCGCGATGAAGGTATTGAAGGACTCGTTATAGTAACTCGCAATTTAAATACTCTAGAACTGATTGCACCCAATTGTATTTATGCCCAAGCAGGCGTAACGTGCGCGAAGCTAGCGCGTTTTTGCTCCTTACATAATTTAGAAGGCGGAGAATTTTTTGCAGGGATCCCGGGCACAGTAGGCGGCGCATTAGCAATGAATGCAGGTGCCTTTGGCTGGGAAACTTGGGAAGCGCTGAGTCAAGTTGAAACTATTAATGGAAAAGGAGAGATTACCATCCGTTCTACATCAGAATTTGATGTTAGCTATAGAACTGTTATTGGTAAATCGGCAGAACAATCAGCAGAAGGATTTGTAAGTGGGACTTTTAAATTTGCACCCAATCTTGATTTAAACACAAGCAAAGTAAAAATCAAAAATTTATTACAAGAGCGAAATGCAAAACAACCAATAGGGACTCGAAATTGTGGATCGGTTTTTAGAAATCCACAAGGTGATCACGCTGCAAGATTAATTGAAGCTTGTGATTTAAAGGGATTTCAAGTGGGAGGAGCGATAATTTCGACAAAACATGCTAACTTTATAATAAATGAAGATAAAGCAACCAGTAGTGAAATAGAACAAATGATACAGCTTATTCAAACTACCGTGTTTGATAGATTTGGGATATCTTTAGTACCAGAAGTAAAAATTCTTGGTAAACCATCAGTTAAGTCATTAGGAGATCATAAAAGTGATCAATAATTTTGGGAAAATTGCAGTGCTCTTTGGAGGCACTTCTGCTGAGAGAGCAGTGTCTTTGGAAAGTGGAACATGTGTTTTACAAGCTTTGCTTAGACAAGGTATTGATGCGCACCCTGTTGATACACAAGTCATCGATGGAGCGCCTCATTTTATTGATATTTTAAAAAATGGTCAGTTTGATGCCGCTTTTATTGTTCTCCATGGTAAAAATGGAGAAGATGGCACGATTCAAGGTTTATTAGAGTTATTAGGTATTCCTTTTACAGGAAGCTCGGTTGCTGCATCTGCCTTAGCAATGGACAAAGTGCGTTCAAAATTTATTTTTCAGGCCTTAGAGTTGCCCACCCCTCCTTTTTGTGTTGCTCACAATTTTGAACAAGCCAAAGCAATTGCGAGTAACCTTGGGTATCCTCTGTCAGTTAAGCCTACGCGAGAAGGCTCCAGTATAGGGGTTTCTCGGGTATCTGAGTTCAGCGAATTATTGACTGCTTTTGATTTAGCTGCTCAATATGGCGAAGTGATGATCGAAAAATGGATAGAAGGAGCAGATTTTTTTGTAACGATTCTGGATTCACAAGTGTATCCTTCGGTACAAGTGAGTGTGAAAGCAGGTTTTTATGATTATGAAGCTAAATATAAATTGGATACAAACAAGTATAGTTGCCCAGCTCAAATATCAGATATAAAAGAACAAGAATTAAGAAAGTTGGCCAAAAATGCCTTTGATGTTTTAGGGTGTCAGGCGTGGGGACGAGTTGATTTTGTTCAAGATCATCAAGGTAAATTTTGGATACTCGAAGTCAATACCGTGCCAGGAATGACTTCTCATAGTTTAGTACCTATGTCTGCGAAGGCTCAAGGTATTGAATTTGATGATTTAGTAGTCAATATATTAGCAATGGCATGTCCGGAAAGGATGCAAAAGACATGGATGGCTATTGAGGAAGTAACTGAGTTACATGCCGCTAATATTTAAAAGCTATAAAACTGTAAAAGTTAAAAAACAAGCAGGCAGTCGAAACAGTGGCTTAACTGCCTATAAAAAAAAAATGATTCTGGTTGGTGTGAGTGGTTTTATAGTAATCATTATATTGATAAGTTTTTTTATTTGGGGAAAAACCCATTTTAAAGATAAAAAAAGTTTAGTGACTGAAGTTGTTTTACTTGGAGACTTACACCATTTAGATCGAGATGTATTGTATGGAATGGTTAAATCAGAAGTTGAAAATGGTTTTTTTTCTTTAAATGTAAATAAGATAAAGAAAAACTTATTAAGTCAGGCACCTTGGGCTGAAAAGGTAGTAGTTAGAAGAGCCTGGCCCAGACGATTAATTATTAAAGTACAAGAGCATAATCCTCAAGCAATATGGAATTATCAAGGGATTATTAATGAATTTGGTGCCTTAATTAGACCAGATTTGAAAAATTTTCATGAAGTCTTGCCAGTATTAATTGGCCCGGAAGATAAACTAGAAGTGGTATGGAAGCAGTTAATAGACTATGATGCAATATTAGCATCAACAGGACGTAAAGTAATGCGCCTAGAATTAGCACAAAGAGGTGCTTGGCGTTTGCGTTTAGATAATGGTATGCAAGTTATTTTAGGGACACATGATAAAAATCAGCGCCTTCATCGTTTTGTGCAAGCTTACCATCAAAGTTTGAAATACGATCAAGCAGCTATTGCTTATGTTGATATGCGTTATACTACTGGGATGGCAGTGGGATGGAAAGCTTTATGATTATAGTACTAAATTTAAGGGGATGCCTTCTTCATGTCCAAAAAATCGGATAAAAATTTAATTGTAGGCCTTGATATTGGGACTTCCAAAGTGGTCGTTATTGTAGGTGAGATCGTTGAAGAGACAATTAATATTATTGGCATGGGCTCTCATCCTTCTGTAGGCTTAAGAAAAGGCGTAGTGGTCAATATTGAAGCGACCACAAAATCAATCTACATGGCTATAGAAGAAGCTGAGCTAATGGCAGGTTGCCAAATATATTCCGTATATACGGGTATCGCAGGGAATCATATTAAAAGTTTAAATTCACATGGTATTGTCGCAATTCATGATAATGAGGTGACTCAGGCCGATGTCGATAGAGTCATTGAAGCTGCAAAAGCCGTAGCGATTCCGGCTAATCAAAAGATTCTACATATTTTGCCGCAACAATTTATTATTGATGCGCAAGAGGGTGTGCGTGAACCTATTGGAATGTCAGGTGTTAGACTCGAAGCCGAAGTGCATATGGTCACAGGAAGCGTGAGTGCGGCTCAAAATATTATTAAATGTGTTCGCTCGGTTCCTAACCATCATTTAGAAGTAGATGATGTTATTTTAGAACAATTAGCTTCAAGCTATGCAGTGCTTACAGAAGATGAAAAAGAGTTAGGTGTTTGCCTAATAGATATTGGAGGCGGAACTACGGATATAGCTGTATTTAAACAAGGTGCTATTCGACATACTGCCGTTATTCCAGTAGCCGGTGATCAGGTGACTAACGATATAGCCGTGGCCTTGCGTATTCCAACGCAAAATGCAGAAACCATTAAAAAAGAGTATGGATCTGCTTTAACGCGTTTGGTCGATCCTCAGCAATACTTTGAGGTCATTGGAGGATTTAATGATAGATCCGCTCGCCAAATCGATTGTGCTACATTAGCAGAAGTAATAGAACCTCGATATGAAGAATTATTTTTGTTAGTGCAAGCAGAACTTCGTCGACACAGGTTAGAAGAATGCTTAGGATCAGGTATAGTAGTAACGGGTGGTAGTTCATTGATGAGAGGAGCTATTGAACTTGCTGAAGATATTTTTGAAATGCCTGTGCGTTTAGGATCTCCAAGACATGTAAATGGCTTAGAAGAAATTATTAATAACCCAATTTACGCCACCGGCGTGGGGTTATTATTGTATGGTCATAATCAACAAGCAGAACGAGGCCCCGCACTGAGTATGAGTCAAAGCTTTCCAAATGTTTGGATGAAAATGAAGCGTTGGTTCCAGGGGAATTTTTAGAGTATAATTAAAAGTCTATCCATAGGAGAGGACACAATGAGTGAAATGTTTGAATTGATGAACAATTTTCCACAAACCCCAGTAATTAAAGTAGTGGGTGTTGGTGGTGGTGGTTGTAATGCTGTTAAATATATGGTTGCTTCCGAAATAGAAGGTGTTGAATTTGTTTATGCCAACACCGATGTGCAAGCTTTAGATTTAGAGGAAAGCTCACGTTCGGAAAAAACGGTTGTATTACAATTAGGATCAACGCTGACTAAAGGCTTAGGTGCTGGTGCAAATCCTGAAATAGGGCGAGAGGCTGCATTAGAAGATATCGAACGTATTCGCGATGTATTAGTGGGTACCGATATGGTGTTTATTACAGCGGGTATGGGGGGCGGAACGGGTACAGGCGGTGCGCCAGTAGTGGCACAAGTTGCAAGAGAGTTAGGTATCTTAACTGTCGCTATTGTAACCCGTCCCTTTCCTTTTGAAGGTCGCAAACGTATGCTTATTGCTGAAGAAGGCATTCGGATGCTCAGGCAAAGTGTTGATTCTTTAATTACGATTCCAAATGAAAAATTATTAAGCGTATTAGGCAAAAGTGTAACCTTATTAAACGCTTTTAAAGCAGCCAATGACGTTTTAAAAGGCGCGGTTCAAGGTATTGCAGAATTGATTACACGTCCGGGTTTAATTAATGTGGATTTTGCGGATGTACGCACTGTCATGTCAGAAATGGGCTTAGCAATGATGGGTACAGGTGTTTCTAGTGGAGAAAATCGTGCTAGAGAAGCAGCCGATGCGGCTATCTTTAGTCCTTTATTGGATGATGTTGATTTAGCAGGTGCTAAAGGCGTATTAGTGAACGTTACAGCAGGTATGGATTTATCTATTTCTGAATTTGAAGAAGTTGGCAATGCGATTAGACCATTTACTTCTGATGAAGCGACGGTAATTATCGGTACCGTTATTGATCATACTATGGGTGATCAGCTACGGGTGACTTTAGTTGCAACGGGATTGGGCACGCATGAATCTGCTCGACAAGAAGAGTTTGGCTATCAAAAACGAGAAGAAGCTAAGCTTGATAGAGATTATAGATATGGATCAACTCGATTAGTCGATAGAGGCGTACCTGTGTCACAAAGAAGAGGAAATCCGGTTCACTCCTCTCATAATCAGTCAAAATCTAATACGGCAGCGGGTTATAGAACAAGAGAAACCTCAGTATCAGATGATTTGGATTATTTAGATATTCCTGCTTTTTTACGTCGTCAGGTTGATCAAGTAGATTAAATCAGGGTGTAGTATTATCGTGATAAAACAAAAAACCCTGAAAAAATCAGTTGTTACAACAGGGATTGGAGTGCATACGGGTGAAGAAGTTACCTTGACTTTAAAGCCCGCTCCAGAGAATAGGGGGATTATTTTTAGAAGAACCGATATGGTTCCGCATATTGATATTCCCGCATTGTCTGCATATGTTGGTGAAACCAATTTTTGCACAGTCTTGATTAAAAATGGCATTAAAATTGGTACCGTTGAACATGTATTGTCGGCGATGGCTGGTTTAGGTATTGATAATGCTTTTATAGAAGTCAGTGCCTCTGAAATACCCATTATGGATGGAAGTGCTTGGTCGCTTGCGCAATTAATACAGTCTGCTGGTTTTGAAGAACAAAATGCATCTAAGCAATTCTTGAGAATAAAAGAATGTATTACTGTGCAAGAAGGCGAGAAATGGCTTAAAATCGAGCCCTATAATGGCTTTAAGATTGATTTTGAGGTGACCTATAATCATCCTGCTATACCGGCAGAGGTGCAACAATTCCACTTTGATTTTTCCACTTCTGATTATATGAAAGAAGTCAGTAAAGCTAGAACCTTTGGTTTTTTATCTGATTTTGAATATCTTAGATCAAAAAATTTATGTTTAGGCGGAAGTCTTGATAATGCTATTGTACTAGATGATTCTAAAATTATTAATGAGGAAGGATTACGCTATCCGGATGAATTAGTGCGCCATAAAATCCTCGATGCTATAGGTGATTTTTATTTATTAGGCGCACCCTTGTTAGGGTTTGTTTCTGGTTATAAATCAGGCCATACTCTTAATAATCGCCTGGTGCGTCAAATACTAAGTCAGCATTCTGCGTGGGAAATGGTAACAATACCTCTTAATGCTTTAGCAACCTCTTGATTGTCATGCAATTTTTCTAAGTTATCTGCTAAATTATTAATTTGCTCAATCGTTTCTTTAGATAAGTCTAATTTTTTAGGGGGCAGAATTTTCTTTTCCATAGGCGTTTTTATAGGGGTGGCAAAGGTAGTTTTAGTAACCATTATTTTTACTTCTATTGATTTTAGCCCAGACCATTGGGGTTGTTTGCGGAGTTTATCTCGTATATCTGGTATATAAAATCGAAGTTTTGTTGCTAAAATAGCAGAATCTACAAATACGCTCAGTAATCCATTTTGATAAGTTCCTACCCAAAAATGATTTATAAATTCAGGAGCTAGCTCTAAAACTAGATTATCTTGTGCTTGATGGATATGGTTTGCTGTTTCTATAATGCGTGTTAAAGCGCTATTGGCCCCATATAAGTATTCTGAAATATTATTAATATTTGATTTGCGTATATCCATGAGACAAGGATATCAGATTATGTTATATTATTTTAATTTAATCATGAGTTTAACCTAATTTAATATAGTACAATACAATTTATGTTTACAAATATCTTTAAATCTATTTTTGGCAGCCGGAATCAACGTTTACTAAAGAAGTATAAAAAGTTAGTTGATAAGATTAATTTTTTAGAGCCAGAAATGGAAAAATTATCTTTAGAGGCTTTGGCATTAAAAACGCCTGAATTTAAAAACCGCTTTCAAGCTGGGGAAACCTTAGATGCGCTTTTACCCGAAGCGTTTGCTGTGGTAAGAGAGACCAGTAAACGTATTTTAAAAATGCGTCATTTCGATGTACAGCTTATCGGTGGTATGGTTTTACATGAAGGTAAAATTGCAGAAATGTCCACAGGGGAAGGAAAAACCCTTATGGCAACGCTCCCTATCTATTTAAATGCACTCTCAAGTCGTCCAGTTTATTTAGTCACAGTCAATGACTATTTAGTCAGACGCGACGCTGCTTGGATGGGTCAAATTTATGAAGCTTTAGGTTTGACGGTAGGCATTATTATTCCAAAAATGATACCCGAAATTAAAAGAGAAAATTATAAAGCGGATGTTATTTATGCCACCAATAATGAATTAGGCTTTGATTATTTACGTAATAAAATGGCTTTTTCTAAAGATGAGTGCCTACAGGGTGAATTATTTTATGCCATTGTAGATGAAGTCGATTCAATTTTAATTGATGAAGCCCGTACGCCTTTGATTATTTCAGGGGCTGCAGAAGATAGTTCCGATTTGTATTTGGCGATGGATCAATTGGTTTTGAAGTTAACGCCTCAAAAAACTAAAGAAGCAGCGGGAGATTTTTTAGTAGATGAAAAAACAAAACAAGCTTATCTTTCAGAAGAAGGACATCAGAAAGTAGAAGGATTATTAATGCAAGCAGGGTTATTGCCTGAGGGGCAAAGCTTGTATGACGCACGTAATTTAATTTTACTACACCATTTAAATGCTGCCTTACGGGCGCATTTTATTTATAAAAGGGATGTTGATTATCTAGTAAAAGAAGATAGTGTGGTAATTGTAGATGAACACACAGGCAGAACCCTTTCAGGGAGAAGATGGTCTGATGGTTTGCATCAAGCCATAGAGGCTAAAGAAGGGGTCCAAATTCAAGCAGAAAATCAAACCTTGGCTTCTATTACTTTTCAAAACTTTTTTAGACTATATGATAAATTAGCCGGCATGACCGGAACAGCGGATACAGAAGCTTTTGAATTTCATCAAATATATGGTTTAGAAGTCGTGGTTATCCCGACCAATAAACCTTGTGTGCGAAAAGATAATGCGGATGTGATTTACTTAACTCAAGAAGAAAAATTTGCAGCAATTATTGATGATATTAAAGAATGTGTTGCAAAAAAACAACCTGTTTTAGTGGGTACCATCTCTATTGAAACTTCAGAATTTTTATCAAACTTATTAACGAATCAACATATTCCTCATCAAGTTTTAAATGCCAAATTTCATGAGCAAGAAGCTAAAATTATTGAGAATGCAGGGCGCCCAGGCAGTGTGACTATTGCTACTAATATGGCAGGTCGAGGCACTGATATAGTATTAGGGGGAGCTTTAGATTTAGAATTAGAATTAAAGTCCGATTGGGCAAAACGCAATCAACCTGTTTTAGAATCAGGTGGTTTACATATTATTGGCACCGAACGCCATGAATCTCGTCGGATTGATAACCAATTACGAGGTCGTTCAGGTCGTCAAGGTGATCCTGGTTCGAGTCGCTTTTATTTATCATTAGAAGATAGCTTGATGCGTATTTTTGCATCCGATCGGATGGCTGGTTTAATGAGAAGATTAGGAGTTCGTCCAGGCGAAGCAATTACTCATGGTTTGGTAAGTAAAGCAATTGAAAATGCTCAGCGTAAAGTTGAAGGACATAATTTTGATATTCGTAAACAATTATTAGAATATGACAATGTCGCCAATGATCAACGTACTGTTATTTATGCCCAACGTGATGTATTAATGAATACGGATGATATTTCTGAAAATATTAAAAGTATTAGAACAGGCGTAATTCAAGCATTAGTAAGAGAATATATTCCTCATCATAGTGTAGAAGATATGTGGGAAATTAAAGGCTTAGAGCAAGCTTTAGAAGGGATGTTTGAGGTTACATTACCTATTCAATCTTGGTTGGATTCAGATCAAAATTTAAATGAAGGCACTTTACATCAAAAAATTCTTGATACCTTGCATCATCAGATTGAGCAAAAAGAATTAGAAGTAGGGTCTGATATTTTACGTCGTTTTGAAAAAGCAGTCATGCTGAACAGTTTAGATACGCATTGGAAAGAACATTTAGCAGCGATGGATCATTTACGTCAAAGTGTCTCTCTTAGAGGGTATGCGCAAAAAGATCCAAAACAAGAATATAAACGCGAAGCGTTCGAATTATTTAGAAGCATGTTAAGCAATATTAGACGGGACGTTATTAGCACCTTATCTAAAGTAGAAATTCATGCCCAAGAAGATGTAGAGGTTGTTGAAGAGCAGCGTCGTAAAGTCTTAGATTTACCTTTACAATTTGAACACGATACAATAGTGGATGAAGTAAAAGATTTAGAGGACCAAAGCAATCGGGTGACACGTTTAGAATCGAAAGTAACTCGCAATGAGCCTTGTCCTTGCGGTTCTGGAAGAAAATATAAACAATGCCATGGAACTATTGTCTAAAAAATAAATGAATTAATGAATTAATGAATTAATAAATTAATGGAGTAATTTTTAATACATGAGCAGCAATAAGCTTAGTTTAGCTATATTGGCTTCTAGTTTATTTGTAATAGTGCAAGCTAAGGCTGATTTTTGTCCTCTTTCTCCCTTTTGTCCTAATCCCTCTTTGCCTTTACAAGTAGGGCCAGGTACAGTGGAGTGTGCGGAGAATGCAACGTGTACTTCAGATGGGGTTAATTTTATTGACCCCACAGGAATATTGACTGTCACAGCAGTAAATATTGGTAAACATTCCACCACAGGGGTGAGTGTGGCTGCCTCAGGAGGCACTGGGGGGGAAATACAATTTCAAGCCGGTGCTTCTACTATTTTAGGCACTGTCACTGCCTCTCCAGTCCCTGTAACCAACCTTTTAAAAACCATTACTATCAATGATGCCACGTCAGAGGTGACTGCTGCTGGTAATTTGCATATTGTTAATTTAAATTTTAATGCAGATGGTATGTTTAGTTTAAATGAGAAGGTCAATTTAATAGGCACAGTAACCAGTACCGCACCTAATACTGGAAGTTTAATATTTAACGGCGATTCTGTAACGGGCGGCGATATTTCTGGATTAAAACTAGTAAGTTTGAAGGCAGGAACTTTAACGCTGAATAATAATATTGAAGCTACCAGTACTCTTATTTTTCAGTGTGCTAATGTATTAGTGAATCAAAATTTGCTAACGTTAGCAACGAATTTAGCAAACAATAATAGCTTAACTTTAGGATTAAATACATTAACCGTTAATCAATATAGTGGTAGTTTTGATTCTGTTATTAATATAAGTTTGACGCAGGGGCCGATAGAGGGCAATTTAACGATCCTCAATGCGCATTTGCCTGCCATACCAACGACGAGCACTTTAAATTTATTGGTAGTAGATAACGATATTGCGACTAGCACAACGCCAGTGACTATTGTCAATGCAAGTTCCGGCACCTTATTTGTAGGGCCAATTATTCCTAATACACCTTTGTATGATTTTACACCAGATTATACTACAGGGAGTCAATTAGATATTCGCATTACAAGAACCCACACGATGGCAGAGGCTACAGCACATATTCCTGCTTTAGAGGGTATTTCAAGATTTTTTGATAGGATTGGAAGTACTATTACCACCAGTGCACCTAATTTAATACCGCTATATAATAGTATCAGAGCGCAGCAAAGTTCTCATGAGTTAGATGCAGCGCTGTTTAGTATTCTCCCAGATGTGAGTGGCCATTTGCGATCTGCTGCTTATTTAGGAGCTGGTCGAAGTTTTAATATTGCCTTTGATAGAATGGGTATGGATATAGGATGTGATTGTATTTTACCGGGTTGTAGAAAAAGAGGGGCGTGGATTGAGGCAACTGCAGGAGAGATTCTTCAAAGTAGCTTAGAATATACACCGGGATATAATGCCAAAGCTGCTGGATTGGTTGTGGGATCGGATGTGAATGTGTGTCCTGATTTTATGTTGGGATGGGGATTTGCTTATACTGCCATACAAACTGAGTTCCAGCATTGCTTAGGAAATTTAAAAACAAATAGTTTTCAAGCCTTGGTGTATGGACGGTATAATCTTGATTGTGCGTGGTATATTGATGGCACCTTAGGGGTCGCAACCAATAATTACTACCAAAACAAGACTGTTTTTGTACCTCAAAGAGATGTTGCTAATAGTAGTTTTAATGGCTTGCAATTGAATGGATATGCAGAAGCAGGCTATGAGTTTTTTAAATCCTGCCGTAATAGAACTTTCTTTTTTGTTCCCTATCTTGCTTTTAATTATTTAAATCTTTCAATCGATCCTTATAATGAACGAATTTATCCCTCAACCTCTGCCCCTGATGCGTTGAAGGTTAAATATGATTCTATACAAGAGATAAAAGTAGGTCCCGGATTTAAATTAGCCTATCAAACAGGCGGAAGACTCGCTCGTTTTATGCCTTATTTTAAATTAATGACTTTACATGATTTTGTAACCGATTCACAAAATGCAACGGCTAGTTTTGAAACGGTCTCAGATAGTACCTTTAGGGTCATTGGTCCGCAGCCTTCAAAAAACAGTGTAGTCTCGACTGTAGGTTTTGTATGGAGTAAAGACGATCATACTTTTATTACACTAGAGTATGATTTTGAGCATACAGACAATGCATTTAAAATGCATTCTGGATTTCTGAAGTATCGATATACTTGGATATAATAAATGTGGCGCATCACCCTTTCTGGTGGGTGAAAACCAAGTGCAATTTTCATTTCCAATATAATATTGTTGCGGGAGCCAGCTCCAGATCTCCAAGATGAAAATAGAGCGCATTTTTAAAACGTTCTTTACATCGAAACCCACAAGCCATTCGTT
>CANJXG010000017.1 GCA_947478905.1 Coxiellaceae bacterium | reverse complement strand
TGCACATTTTTTTTGGAAAATTTTAAAAAAAATGTTGACAGCCAAGACGGTATCTACGTTAGATCGAATCAAACTGACAAGTCGACACACTTATCTTGCTCTATAAATATGAAAAAATCAGAACTATTTTCTTATTTCAGTGCCATTCATCATTATACTATTGAATCATGATACTTTAAAAAATGCGTCCTACTTATGGGGCTTTTTGATAAGTCCCTATCAGCTGCGCTTGCGCAATGATATGCCCCTGCATTGCCTGTAATAATTGATTTTTATCAGGCTCATGCAAATCAGATAGCATTACCTCTAAAGCATAAAGCTTAAAATAATAACGATGACGGCCAATAGGGGGACAAGGTCCACCATAGCCCGTCTTGTTCCAACTATTGAGTCCTGCCAAAGACCCTTTTGGCAACTGGGAATCTGCATTTTCTAAAATACTAGTCGTATTAGAAGGTATATTATAAAGCAACCAATGATCCCATGTCATTTTAGGTGCCTTTGGATCGGGAGCATCGGGATCCTCCATAATCAAAACCAGGCTTTTAGCCTGTAAAGGCACGCCTTTAAAATGTAACGCAGGAGAAATATTTCTCCCTTGACAAGTATATACTGCTGGAATGTTTCCAGAAGTTTCAAAAACAGGGCTATTAATCTCCATTGTATTAGTTTCCATTTTATTTATTTCCATACCATCTTAAACAGTGATCTATTAAAACCAAGGCCATCATTGCCTCTACTATAGGCACAGCCCTCATGCCAACACAAGGATCATGCCGACCCTTGGTACTAACCATTTGTATCTCACCTAATGCATTCACAGATTGGCCGGGAATTAAAATGCTAGAAGTGGGTTTAAATGCACAACTCACTAAAATATCTTGACCAGTAGAAATACCTGCCAAAATACCACCCGCATGATTACTCAAAAAACCGGTAGGGTGCGCTGTCATTTCATCTTGATGTACTGAACCTCTTTGAGTAATACTCTCAAATCCCGCACCAAGCTCAACGCCTTTTACCGCATTAATACTCATCAGTGCACGCGCCATATCTGAATCTAGCTTATCATACACAGGTTCGCCTAAACCAGCTGGAACCCCTGTAGCCACGCCATTAATCCGAGCCCCTACCGAATCTCCCATTTTGCGCAGTTCTGTAATATGGGCCTCTAATTGAGGAACTAACGAGGCATCGGGGCAAAAAAAGGCATTATTTGAAACCGTGTGCCAATTTATAGTGTTGCTTTGAATATCAGAGTGTATTTTTAAATCGCCCATTTGAGCTAAATAAGCTCGAATTTCTATCTGATGATTTTGTTTAAGCCACTTTTTAGCAATGGCACCTCCTGCTACTCGAACGGCTGTTTCACGAGCAGAAGCTCTGCCCCCTCCACGATAATCTCTTACTCCATACTTTTTAAAATAGGTATAATCTCCGTGGCCGGGACGAAAAACATTTTTTAAATCTTCATAATCTTTTGATTTGGCATCTTCATTTTCAATCCATAATCCTATAGGAGCGCCTGTGGTTTTGCCCTCAAATATACCTGATAGAATTTTAATATGATCCGATTCTTTTCGCTGCGTTGTATAATGGGATTGGCCCGGCTTGCGCCTATTAAGCTCACTTTGAATATCTTCTAATGATATCTCTAAACCGGGGGGGCACCCATCAATAATGCCCCCTATTCCTGGGCCATGACTTTCACCAAAAGTAGTCAAACAAAAAGCTTTACCAATCGTATTACCAGACATTATTGAAAATAATGATTAAATTCAACAAGTTCATCAAAAGTAAGCAAAAAGACGCCTTCTCCACCATTTTCAAATTGTAACCATGTAAAAGGAATATTTGGAAATGCCTCTTCTACCGCAAGTTGCGTTAAACCAACTTCAACAATTAAAATACCTGTTGCGCTCAAATGATGATGCGCTTGATTTAATATTCTTCTTACAATAGTTAACCCATCTACCCCTGCTTCTAATGCGAATTTAGGTTCATGCCTATACTCTTGAGGTAAATCTTGATATTCTTGCTCTGCTACATAAGGAGGATTACTAATAATAATGTCATATTTTTGATCTACTACATTATCAAACAAATCAGAATGAACTAGCCGAACGCGCGTTTCTAAATCAAATTTTTTCACATTTTGAGCAGCCACTTCTAAAGCGCCTGTATCTAAATCTACGGCGTCTACGGTTGCATCTAAAAAAGCCAAAGCAGCAGTAATCGCAATACACCCTGATCCGGTGCATAAATCTAAAATTCGAGTTACCTTCTCTTGGGCTACCCAGGGTCTAAATTCTTCATTGATTAGCTCTGCAATCGGAGAGCGAGGAATCAATACACGTTCATCTACATAAAAATTGAGTCCTGCAAACCAAGCTTCTTTAAGCAAATACGGCACAGGTATACGCTCTTTAATACGTCTTTCTATTAATGTGACTACTTGTTTTTTTTCACTTTGAATAAGCCGTGCATCCAAAACATTAATATCTGAATCAGGCGATAAATGCACTGCGCTTAAAACCAAATGTACCGCTTCATCCCAACTATTATCGGTTCCATGTCCATAAAAAAGATTTGCTTGGTTAAAATGGGTAACGCCCCAACGAATCAAATCTCGAATGGTCACCAGATCGGCTATGGCATCTTGTGTATTGAATAAGGATTGAGACATGCGCTATAGAACTCCTAGTAATTTGATAATAATGTAAAAACTTACTTTTTCTTATATTTTATCTCATCTTGTTTAGTTAAGCTAGCATCTTCCTTAGACTCCCCCTGTGAAAAAAGCACTTGACCACGACGACGACGCTTGTATTCTAAATGATCCTGCGCTTTGTTGCTTTGTAATTGCGATTCAGGCTCAACTAGTAAGTCAGTTATGTGATTTTGTTGCTTGATGTCAGCATTTTTATAATAAAAATGCCATATCATCGATCCAATGCCTAGCCCTAGCGCCACCACTAAGGTAACGGCAGCCAATAAACTATATCCAAACCCAATAGCGCCTATAAAACTCAAACCTATAAAAATAGCCCCTATAAGGAAACTAAGGTAAAAATGATTATCCAGTTTTTCAGCTTCTTTTTTTGATGCTTGATTTCTATGTCGCGCACGCATTGCATCTAACATTTCAAATCTCCTGTTTTTTTCTATTTTTTTACACTATAATTTATATTATGTTTAGCATCGGATTCTCACTTAGTAAACAAGCCGCTGTAATGGTTGCTGAAAAATGCTTGCTTGATGCAGTGGCGCTTCATCCTAGCGCTTCTATGAGTCAACAAATTATTGCCTACTCTGTTTCTAATATGGTGCAACGATACACTGCTACCTGGTTAAAAGGTCAGCCTAAACAAGAAATAATAGAGATAGAAATAGATATAGATATAGATATAGATATAGATATAGAATATGACTCTTTATCCTCTTATACCTCACATAAAATATATCAATTAGCATCTGATTTTATCGAAAAAGATCTGTGTCAAATAACTTGTGCTTTTTTAGGGAAAAATGCTACTGTGTCTGCTTTTTCTATAACATTTGGCACGCCAACTCTAATAGGATATCCAGTGTATTTAATATGCAAGTGGAGTTCAGAAAAAATAGGAAGTTATATCGCACAAAAAGGCGGCCAAATTATTTTAGCAGATAAGATCTTACATTCTGTTTTCAAATCAACAGAGCGTTATTTATTTAAACAAAAGCCTGCACAATTAGAAGAAATTGAGTTCAATACCCAATCTGTATATACTCCGGCATACTGGAAAGAACAAGCAACGCCTCATTTTACACTGCCACTCATCATAAATGATTATTTTAAACCGACATTAATAAAATGACACTGAAATAAGAAAATAATTCTGATTTTCTCATCATATTTATTATAATATATAAGCCATTGTCTCGATCTTAAAGTGTAGAGCAAGTTTTTTAACTTCTAGTTTTGCACGATATATTGTAGGGGCCGGTCACCGTGCCGGCCCAGTATGGATATTTGTCCAACATAGATATTTGTAATAATACTGTTGATAACATAATAATGTCCATATCTATACTGGGCCGGCACGGTGACCGGCCCCTACGTTAGATCGAATCAAACCGACAAGTCGAAAAACTTATCTTGAGCTATAAAGAAGATTCCATAGCGTATATTATGAAAAATAATATGAAAAAATCAGATAAAGAATAGTCAGTTGATTGAAGTGATTAATGTCAATTTAAAAATGATGAAGTTAATTCACCTAAATATTTAGCAAAATGAACTTCATCATAAATTGGAATACCCAAACTCTGTGCTTTAGCCATTTTGCTACCCGGTTGCGCGCCTACTATCACTGCAGTTGTTTTATTTGAAACACTTTCCGATATTTTTGCACCTAAGTCTAATAATTGAGTCTTTAATGTTGCACGAGGCACACTTAAAGTACCGGTAATAACATAAGTATGACCAGATAAAATAAGCGTATTTTGTGATTTTATGACTTTAGGCCAATGCACTCCTAATTGCTGCAACTGAGAAATAATAACCCGATTATTTTTCTGTTGAAAAAAAGCATAAATATTTTCAGCAACAATCGGTCCTACCTCTGGTAATGATAATAACAAGGGGATATCTGCTTCGATAATTTTTGTTAAATCACATAAATTTTGTGCAAGCACATTAGCGGTTACTTCGCCGACTTCTCTAATTCCTAATGCATATAAAAATTTCGCTAAAGTCGTTTTTTTACTTTTTTCTATCGCTTGCATGAGTTTATTTACCGAAGTCTCTCCCATGCCTTCTATAGCTTTTAGCTGCTCTTGTTCTGATGCTAGTAGGTAAATATCAGCAATATTATTAATTAATTTTAACTCCACTAATTGCTCAACGCGTTGCGATCCAAAATATTCTATATCCATTGCTTTACGAGAAACAAAATGTTTGATTTTTTCTTTTACTTGAGCACTACAGGCTAAGCCACCTGTGCATCTAGCCGCTGCCAAACCTTCAGGCTTAATCACATCTGATCCACATATAGGGCAATATTGTGGAAGTATAATTTCTTGGGTCCCCACGCCCCGTCTATCGAGTATAGGCCCTACGACTTCTGGGATCACATCTCCTGCACGGCGAATAATAACACTATCTCCAATACGAACGTCTTTACGTTGAATTTCATCCATATTATGCAAAGTGGCATTACTTACCATCGCCCCACCAACAAAAACAGGCTCTAAACGTGCAACGGGGGTTAAGGCGCCCGTACGGCCGACTTGAAAATCCACAGCGCGCAGTGTAGTCACTTTTTCTTGCGCTGGAAATTTATAGGCAATAGCCCAACGTGGTGCTCTTGAAATAAAGCCTAATTTTTTTTGCAAATATAAGCTGTTTACCTTAATTACCATGCCATCTATTTCATAAGGTAAACTATCTCGATCTCGTAATAATACTTCATAAAAATCTGCTACTTCTTTAATATTATTTGCAAGTTTCCTCTGTTGAGATACTGGTACGCCCCATAATGTAAGCTGTTCCATTTGCTCACTATGAGTAGAAGCCCTACTTGTTTTATCCTCTATACCATAGGCATAAAAAGAAAGTTTTCGACTAGCGGTTATTTTAGAATCTAATTGACGCAAACTTCCCGCAGCAGCATTTCTAGGATTAGCAAATGTTTTTTCACCTTGAGTACGCGCATGCTCATTTAATGTATGAAAAGCTGCTTTTGGCATAAAAACTTCACCACGAATTTCTACAGTCGTTTTTACAGGTAAAACTAAAGGAATACTCATAATCGTTTTTAAATTTTGAGTAACATTTTCACCCACGAACCCATCTCCACGGGTTGCTCCGGTTATCAATACCCCTTTTTCATAACGCAAACTAACCGCCAGGCCATCAAATTTTGGCTCACATGCATATGTTAGATCATTTTTCGTTTCAAGCAATTTTTTCATTTTTTGATCAAAACTTATCCATTCTTGAGCTTCAAATACATTATTTAAAGACAGCATAGGCGTTTGATGAGCAATCTGTTCAAATGCTTTAAGAGGGGAAGCCCCAACGCGTTGTGTAGGAGAATCGAAGGTAATGCACTCTGGATGAGCTGCTTCTAAGTTTTTAAGCTCGCAAAACAGCTTATCATATTCAGAATCTGGGATACGCGGCTCATCTAGCACATAATAAGAATAATTATGACGATCAATCTCTGCTCGCAGCGCTTCTATGTCAAGAAGAAATTTGGATGTGGCATTCAAGCGAGAGTCCTATCTTGAACATGAAGACGAAATTGCTCTATTTGTTCTTGAGATAAAGGCTGACGCTCTAGATTACATACCTGAGCATTTAATTTAGCTCCCATAGTATAAGCTGCTTTTAACATTGCTTCAAAAGCAAACACACTATCATCGAGCGAATTAATTAATACAAACAGCATAATGCCAGGATAATTTTTTTGAGCAATAGTTTGGGCATCAAAGGTACCAGGCTCTACTATAGAAGCAACGCTATATAACACCTCTTGCGTATCTTGAGCACAATAATCATATGTTTTTTTAGCCCCATATTGTAATTGATTATCCAGCATCACCGATAATAATGCTTTACCACTAAAACCCAACTGACTTTTTGCTATCACATTAATAGCAATAATATTGTCCATGATAAGCGCTTTTTTAGTAACAGGACGAGGCGTCCATAGAGGATCTTCCAATACCTCATCATAATTCATGCTATTTAAATCCGTTCTTGAGGCTGCAAGATCAAGGTTTGGATCAATGAGACGGTTATTATCTTCAAGATTTTTACGGCGTTTTACACCATCGAAAAAAATAGCACCCACAATCACTAACCCTACTATTAATAGTATTACACGCAAATCAGTGTGCATTATTATAATCTCCTCATTTATTGGTTTCCATTATACTATTTTTATGCTTCTTCCATCATCTGGGTGGCTTTTTCAATATCCACCGTTACAATACGAGACACTCCGGGCTCTCTCATCGTAACCCCTTGGAGTTCGCCGGCTAATTCTAAAGCTAATTTATTATGACTAATATAAATAAATTGTACAGACTCTGACATTTCTTTTACAAGCGCACAAAAACGACCTACATTATTATCATCTAAAGGTGCATCTACCTCATCTAATAAGCAAAATGGGGCTGGGTTTAATTGAAAAATAGCAAACACTAATGATACGGCGGTTAATGCTTTTTCACCACCTGATAATTGATGAATACTACTATTACGCTTACCAGGGGGCCTACCAATCACACTGATGCCTGATTCTAACAAATCATCCCCAATCAGACCTAAATTAGCCTCTCCTCCGCCAAATAATTTAGGAAACAAAACTTTAAAATTCTCATTCACCGTATTAAAGGTTTCTTTGAAACGCGTTCGGGTTTCTTTATCAATTTTTTCAATCGATTGTTCTAAAATATTTAACGCTTCCATTAAATCTGAATATTGAGACTCTAAATATAATTGTCTCTGTTCTTGAGCAGCACACTCTTCAATTGCTGCTAAATTAATAGCACCCAAATTTTGTATTTGATTGGCCAGTTTAGTCAAACGGCTCTGCCAAAGCGTTTCATTGGCATCTGGTGGCATCTGTTCTAATAATTGCTCAAGCTGAAACTCAGTATTAATTAATTTACTTTGTGCATTTTCACGATGAATTTGTAAAGCTTGCCAATCCATTTTAGTTTGCTCTAGCCTATCTCGTGTTGATTGACTTGCGCCTTCAAAATTGGTACGTCTTTTTTCCAGCTGATGAATTTCATTTTCTAAACCAGATACCGCATCTTGTGCTTGATTTAATTCGGTTTGTATCTTTAATCTTTCATCTAAAAAATGACTCAATCTATCTTGCAAGTCTATTAACGGGGCTACATTCTCTTCCATAGAATGTGTGATATTTTCAATTTTTTCTGTTAATATCTCTAACTGCTGCATTGCTCGGCTCATATTGCCAGTAATTGCAGACAATTGGGTCCGATATTTTTGTAATTCTAAAGCTAAATCATGCGCATACTCTTTTTTCTCTTGATATGCTGTTTTATCGTTTTGAATACCCTGTATAATAGCATTTCGTGTGAACTCTAACTCGGCTTTACGCTCTGTTTTTTCTGCTAAGTGCTCTATAGTCTGTGCAATAATCTGCCTAGCCACCATAATATCAGTTTGAGCTTGTTGATTGACAGATTGAATTTCATTTTGTTCTGTTTCAATTTGCACTAATCGCGCATTTTTATGCGCTAAGCTCGCTTTATAGGTTTGTAATTGTGCAGTTGCTTCACTTAAACGACGGTGCGCCTGATTTCTATCTATTTGCAGTCCATCTCTGAGCGCTTCACACTCTAATAAGGCATCTTCTACTTCTCTTAGATGGGATTGATTTGCTTCACTCTCAAGTATATGAGCCTGTAATGCTTTGTCTACTTCTCTAAGCTCTTCTTCACGTCTTAAAATACCATCTCCCTCTTTTGAGCCTGTTTTAATACGCGCCCACCCTGGACCTAACCATGCTCCTTGAGGCGTAATCACCGAACCCATTACATTCTGTTCTATAAGCTGTGCTTGCAATACCAACGCAGCCTCTACTGTATCTGCTGTATAAATATTAGCTAAAAATTGCTCTAAAATAGGATCCGATTGCCCTTGAGGAGTCTGTAAGACTATATGATCTAATAATCTAGGATACGCACCACCCATTACAAGAGTATTCTCTAGCGCAGGAACCATAGGCGCTAAACCTTGTAGCAACACAAGCGAGCTATTTTCTAAGCGCTCAACGGCTTGCAGCGCCGATTCCATTTGACCTTCCTGGGTTAAATACAGCGCTTCTAAAAGCTCTGCTAAAACCATTTCAACAGCCTGACTCCAGGGTTCTTGTACTCTAATAAGTTGTGCTAAGCGTTTTTGATCGTGTAATGCTTGCGCTTGTAGCCATTTTGATAATGGCTGTCCATCTTGACCTAAAGCAGCTTGTTGTAATGCTTCTAAAGAAGATTTGCGACCTTCTAATTGCTGTATTCGTTTTTGCAAACTATTAATGCTTGGTTTTAACTGCGCTTGATGATTATGTAAATCTTGACGTTGTTCTTTATTATCTTCTAATTTTTCATTAAAGGTTTGGGTTATAGTATCTAATCCCTCAATATCTTGCTCTAGCTTTTCTACATTATCGGTCGTGTTGTCATTTTGTAAGCGAGCTTGTTCTTCACTTAAACGGGTTAAGCGCGCCATAGACTGCTGCATTTGCCCCTCAAGCTGCACTATTTTGGTTTTTTCTACTTCAGCATGACGATGAATTTTTTCTAACTCTTTTAATAAAACATCCCATTTCTCTCTTAAATCTTCTAATTTGTCTTCTTTTTCTAATTGCTGCTCGCCTACCAACTCTGCTTCTAAACGTGCTTCATTATATACAGGTTCTAATTCCACTATCGATTCGTTTAATGCTTCGATCTGCATCTCATCAGTTCGTATATGCTCATGCGCTTGAGCTAAATTTCTTTTTGCATCTTCTTTATCACGGCTCAGTTGTTGTCCACGCTCTTGATGATGTTGCAATTTTTGTTCTAAAGTAGAAATTTCACTCCCTACCGCATAATATCTTCCTTGCACTTCTCTTAAAGTGACATTGAGATCTTGTTGGGCAAGACGTTGCTTTTCAAGCGTGGTCTCGACATGTTGATAATCAGCCAGATGGGACTCTAATTGGGTTGCTAAACTTTGAATCAATGCTTCTTGATTCAATACTTCAGTCTGTAAACGTTGCCAAGAAATAGCTGCTAATTGCGCATTGACAATATGTTCTTCTTCTCGAAGCGATTTAAATTTTTGCGCAACCAAGGCTTGTTTTTTAAGATGAGCGACTTGTTTTTCAAGTTCATCTCGAATATCAGTAAGGCGTTCTAAATTATCTCGTGTATGCCGAATACGATTTTCAGTTTCTTTACGTCGTTCTTTGTATTTGGAAATACCAGCCGCTTCTTCAATGAAAACGCGTAAGTCCTCAGGTTTAGCTTCTATAACTCGAGAAATCATCCCTTGCTCAATAATGGCATAGCTCCTTGGGCCTAATCCCGTACCCATAAAGAGATCCATAACATCTCGCCGACGACATCGTAGTCCATTGATGTAATAAACAGATAGCCCATCAGAGCGACTGACTTCACGGCGAATAACTACTTCAGCATACCCAGCGTATTCCCCCAGCAACGTACCATCGGAATTATCAAAGTGCAGCTCAACGGAAGCACGGCCTAAAGGTTTACGTGAAGTAGAACCACTAAATATAACATCAGTTAGTTGTCCTCCTCTTAAATGTTTTGCAGAAGATTCTCCCAACACCCAACGAATAGCATCCATTACATTGGATTTTCCACACCCATTAGGCCCTACTACAGCCGATAGATTGCTAGTAAAAGGTATTATCGTTGGATCAACAAACGATTTAAAACCCGAAAGTTTAATTTTTGATAAACGCATACCAGAATCTCAATATTAGATTAATATATTGAGTATATACGGTATAGGATATCTTGGGAATCATATGAATAGATTAAAACTACTTCTCGTTGAAAATAGTCGCACTGCAAGAGCTTTTATGAGTGTGCTACTAACTCAATCTGGGTTTGACATAACAGCAGTGCCATCTGGATCCGAAGCACAAAGCTATTTAGCTCAAAATAAAGTAGATGTCGTGATTATGGATGTCTTTATGCCCCTCATGAATGGATATGAGGTAACTAAATTAATTCGAGAGTCTAACACCCCTTTTGCGAATATTCCTATTATTGCTTATACCGCGAGCCAACATGAGCAAGATAAACTCTTATGTATTAAATCTGGCATGAATGAGGTGATTGTTAAATCAGATGATAATGTTGAACTAGTTAACTGGTTAAACAATTTTCAAAAACAGAGGTCTCAACCAACTTAATGGGTTGATTATGTGCAATAGGGTTCACAAAACTGGCAATCACTGCTTGCCAAAAAGCATCATATAATACGCTTTGTAATGGATGATCATGCTCAACCGGAAAACAAGGCGCATGATTGGCCTCTAATAACCATACTCGCTGTGTGCTATCTACCATAAAATCAAATCCAAAAATGGCTAATCTGGCTAATCTAGATTGTTTTTTCGGTGTAAATACTAAAGGATGAGCTTGTTGTACTCCGGCCATAACTGCACAAACAATACTTTTTATGTGAGGGTATAACTCTTTAAATAATTCGTATTTTTGCGTAGGGATTTGGACTACATTAAGCTCATTTTTCAATAAATGCTCATTCGTTAAATGCCCTCTTAAATCAGTAAAATTTGCCATATCATAAGGTTGTAAAGCAATATTAAAATAACCATGAGGATAGACATAAGCCCCTTCATTAGTAAGCACTACAAACATCCGAATACTATACTTATGCCCTACTGTGGGCCCCTGTAATAAATGAGGATTGGTTATATAGTGTTGTAATACATGCTCGCCCCCTAACCTATCTGAACTCAAATAATGGCTTTGAATTTGATCTACATTTTCAAAAATTTTAAGATACTGACCATTATTAATCAAAGCAGGTTTTAAGATCCATATTATATTTTTATTACTTTGAGATATTTTTTCTAAAACACTAGGCCAATTATAATCATTAATACAATAGGTAAGAGGCATCACTTCTGGGCAATATTGGGCAACCAATTGTGCTAATACATGTTTAAATTCTAAAGCCTGCGCGCATTCCACATCAAATTGAAAATGACGTTCGCCAAAATGCGCTCGCCAAGCAAAATAGCTAGCAGTCCAATTTTGTTTTTTTAAGTGATACGATAAATTATAATACGTGGGGGATACAGAGGGCGTTAAAAAAAATCGACAACATTTTGGTTTTATAGACAATTTTAATTTTTTTCATCCATGATGATTTTTGACATATAATTCTATCCCTTCTTTTAGAACATTGGCCTTCAACTCAGAATCTAGAGGCAAAGATTGTATTTTTTTAAAAAAATCATAGGAAATTATATTATGCATAGAGTAATATTCTACTTGTTCTCATAGTAAAATGAAAGTCTACCTATAGAAGTTTATTAGCTAACTTATACTTCAACATCACTCCCAGCACTACGGCCCATCAACTCTTGACGAGTTCTCCGCAGGGGGTAGGAGAGGCTTTGAATCTACTAAAAAAGCACCGGGATAATCTTCATACTTCTTAGAAAATACGATTATCATAGCAGTACGTATATTTTCAGGTACATTACTAGGAATCTCAAAATTCACTGTAGGATCAGGCTTATCGCGAAGACCCCCTTCCTCTTCGATCCCATTTTTCTTCCGATACTCATCTATGGCTACATCCGCAGCATCTGCGCAAATTTTTAAAATCAATGCCATATCAGGCGTACCATCTGCTTGAAGGTCTGCTATAAAATCAACACCTGGATGCTGAGGATCAGCACTTGGCTGAATATAATATTGCTTTTCATTATTCGGATCATAACCCTCGTTATTTTTATTAATCGTAATCGTAAGCCTTGTTACATCAACCTCGCACTCTCTATCCTCGCAACGGTCAAAATACTCTTGATAAATCGCCATTTGATCTACAGCAGCCTGTGGGGTAGGCATTGGCTGTAAGATAACGTGTGCTGAAACGCCTGGTGTGTTTGATGATGATGTCCTAAATAGTTCTACTGTTTGTGGAGTAACCGGTCTTGAGCGCAATAATGTAACTGGACCTGGATTTGCTGGTGTCTCTACAGGTTGACTCTTGACCTCTACGGATTGCTCAGGATTCATTTCTGCTTCTAGTTTGTTTATTGCTGAACTCCCCTTTGAGTTCGATCCTGGTTTTTCAC
This sequence comes from Coxiellaceae bacterium, assembly GCA_947478905.1. Lineage (GTDB taxonomy): Bacteria > Pseudomonadota > Gammaproteobacteria > Berkiellales > Berkiellaceae > CANJXG01. Next base: position 18,388 of record CANJXG010000017.1, on the reverse strand, counting down.
TTCCACGAAAGAAAGAGCTCAATTGCTGCTGAACCCAAGGAGCAAGACCTTCTGCATTGTCTTCGTCAGATTCGCTTTCAACTGGAACTGGAACGTCAGATTCCGCTTCATCGCTCTCTTCTCCAAATTGCTCAACCTGAGCACCCGAATGCTTTACTTTCTTCATCCGTTCTTGTTTAACAGCGATAAATTTTTTTGCGAAGTCTTCGCGCTGCTGCGGTGTCGATGATGGCCACGACTGGGTCAATACTAATGTATATGCCTCTTCCCATGCTGTGTCTTGAGCCTCCATATCAAGATATTTTATCTCATTTATTTTCTTTTCAAACGTTATTGCAATCGCATCTCTAATCTTTATTTGGTCTGTAAGAGATAGTTGAGTGTTCCCTGATGATACTCTCAATAATTCTGAGTTTGCACGTTGAGGTGCGCTTTCAATGGCTTCTAGTTTATCTTCTGCAATTTCATCTTCTTCGTCAGGATCGCTATCGTATTGCTCATGCTCACTCTCGTTTCCAGATTCATCTACTTGTTGCTCAGGAGCAAATTGTGGCTTAGGAGCAAAGCGAACTTTTTTCTTAGGAGTCGCTCCTCTACTCATTAAAGCTGCTTTAAAATGCATCAATTTTACTTCCAGTGCTGCGTGCTGATTCGCTGTCAAGGATATCTCGAGATGATTCAATACACTTGAATATACCTCTTGCCATACTCTGTCTTTCTGCGCCTTAGTGATATTTTGTGCTCCAGAAAAATCAGTATCTATTTTCTTTAAAAAAATTTGTTCTAACTCGGCTCTAAGAGTGGCTTCCTTCATTAAAGTTAATATTCCGGCTTCGCCTTCGCTTGAGCCGAGATGATCCACTGGTTCTGGTTGCTCTCGATTATTTTCTTCTGATAATTCTGGTTCTTCTGATTCTTCTGGTTCTTCAGTTTTCCTTCGCGCAAAGAAAGCTTTAACTCCACCCTGCAATTTATCGAAAAACGTAACTTTTTTAGGCGCAGAAACAACCTCTTTGTCAGAGCCGAGCCGAGATAGGCCTTGAACGTGCTTTTCAGATGGAGCTCTGCTCTCCAATCTTACGTCTGCTGATGAGGCTCTCATACCCTCGTCAGCAACAGTACCTCTATTCACGTTATGCATTAATTCTTGTTTAAGGTCGTTAAATTGCGACGCCAGTGCTTCGCGGGCGCTCTTGTCTCCTAGGGTCAGTGATTGATTATCCTTCAATACCTGGTGATACACGTTATCCCATATTTCTTTTACATGCTCCAGAGGGATATCAGAAATGGATTTAATTTCTTCACGGTCATACCTATGGATTTTAGCTACAAACGCGTTTGTAAGCGCGGCGCTAATCTCGCTTAGTTCCTCTGGAGTTAAGTCTAGGGCTTTCCGTCCGGTTGGACCGTGCGTGTTCACAATGGCATACCTCTTATAAATTACTTTACTAACTTAAATATAGCATAAAATTAGCTATAAACAAGTGTGCTTGCGCTTATTTTCTATAGATCTGAGATTAATCGAACCGCTTCAGCCATATCATGTGCAATTTGCTCAAGATTATGAAGGTGCACGTGTTCTCCTTCAACCATGACCCGTACCAACGGCTCTGTACCGGAAGCTCTAAGCACAATACGACCCTGATAGCTTGTTAAAAGCTCCGCTTCTTTTTGTTGTAAAACTTCCTGTATAGTAGGATGCGTAATCCATTGACCAGCATTAGAAGATTTTGAGATTTTTACATTAATTAATTTTTGGGTAAATTTTGTCATCCCTACTTTGAGCATTGCTAAAGACTGATTCGTTTGAACCATTTCAGCTAATATATTTAAAACGGCAATCAATCCATCTCCTGTAGTGGTTTGATCTAAACACAAAATATGCCCTGAACCTTCTCCGCCTAAGTTCCAATTTTGTTCTCTTAACACATCCATGACATATTTATCCCCTACTTTTGATCGTTTAAAGGGGATGTTTAATTCTTTTAAGGCAATTTCAAGACCCATATTCGTCATTAAGGTACCAACCACGCCGCCGGTTAAACGCCCTTCTCTATAATAAGCTCGACTTAAAATAAATAAAATTTCATCGCCATCGACCACATTACCTTGCTCATCGACTAGAATAAGTCTATCTCCATCTCCATCAAAAGCAATACCAATATCAGCCTGATGTTGAACAACGGCAGCCTGTAGACTTTGCGGATAAACTGCTCCACATTCTTGATTAATATTTAACCCATCTGGAGTAGCATGAATCACGATCATTTCAGCACCAAGTTCAGATAATACTTTAGGTGCAATATGATACATTGCACCATTTGCACAATCTACCACACACTTTATGCCTCTTAAATCCAGCTTACTAGGAAAAGTATTTTTACAAAACTCAGTATAGCGCGTAGCGGCATCGGTCAGTCGTTTTGCTCGCCCAATCGCTGCCCCTTGAACCATCATAAAAGGAGAATCTAACATCGCTTCGATTTGTAATTCAACATCATCTGTGAGCTTGCCACCTTCACTATTGAATAATTTAATGCCATTATCATAATAAGGATTATGAGAGGCACTAATAACAATGCCTGCTTGAGCATGCATGGTACGCGTTAAATACGCCACACCAGGTGTAGGCATAGGCCCTAATTGAATAACATCTACACCTGCAGATACTAAGCCTGCTTCTAGAGCGGATTCAAATAAATAACCGGATAAACGGGTGTCTTTTCCTATTAATACCGTTCGATGTGCGCCGGTTCCTTGATCTTGTGCTAAGACACACCCTATGGCCCAGCCTAGCTTTAACATAAAATCAGGGGTAATAGGATAGGTACCAACCACACCGCGAATACCATCAGTTCCAAAATATTTTTTAATGCTCATTTAATGATCCGTTATTTATAATTTAAAAATTTCAGCAATTTTCACGGCATCTACCGTCGCTTTTACATCGTGTGTACGAATTATATCAGCCCCATTGAGCACGGCAATAACCGATGCTGCTAAACTACCCGCTAATCTGTCTTCTGCAATAGCAGGCGCTTGAAGCCATTTTTCTATAAAACTCTTTCTAGATAAGCCAACTAAGACTCGCGTACCTAAGGCTTTAAACTGATCTAAATTTTTTAATAATTGCGTATTATGTTCTACTGTTTTACCAAAACCAAAACCAGGATCTAAAATAATTTGCTCCTGTTTTAAGCCCTTGGCTACACAAAAATGCAGTCTAGATTCTAAAAAATGCTTCACTTCCAGCACTACATCTGTATATTCAGGCTTAATTTGCATGCTCGAGGGCTCCCCTTGCATATGCATTAAGCAAACAGGAAGATTATGCTGTGCTAATGTATTGAGTAATGCTTGCAAAGCCTCGGTCATCTCCCCTTGCAATGCATTCACATCATTGATAAACCCTGCCCCACATTCAATAGCCTGACGCATCACTTCAGGATGCCTCGTATCAATTGAGAGGGTCATAGTATTATCGTGTTTAAAATCTTTAGCTAATGCCTGGATAATAGGAAGGACTCTATCACATTCTTGCGATACGCAAATGGATTGTGCACCTGGCCGAGTGGATTCTCCTCCCACATCAATGATACAAGCACCATGAGCTATCATCTGATGCGCATGCGCTATGGCTTTAGGATAATCTATAAATCGACTCTTATCATAAAAAGAATCTGGGGTCACATTTAAGACCCCCATGATACTCACCATGCGTTAGGCTAAACCTTCAGATCCTTTTGGATCACCCGTTTTAGAAACTTGACTGGAAGTATCTGAATCATTCTTTTTTTTATGAATAGGATCATTAAAATGCCAATCTTTTGGATCTTGCGGTTCTTTATTATCCATAATATCTTTAATTTGACTTCCATCAATGGTTTCATACTTCAATAAAGCCTTTGCCATATTATGGAGTTGCTCTAAATGGTCTTGCAAAATTTTTCTGGCTTTTTCAAAGTTACGATCAATAATGGCTCGTACTTCTACATCAATTAAACTCGCGGTTTGACCAGAGACTTCTTTACGTCGTCCTACAGAATGTCCTAAAAAGACCTCACCCTCATCTTCACCATAGGTTAAGGGTCCTAAATTATCAGATAACCCCCACTTAGTAACCATATTACGAGCAATGTCAGTTGCCCGTTTAATATCATTTGAAGCGCCAGTGGTAACACTATCGTGACCAAAAATCAGCTCTTCTGCCAATCTCCCACCAAATAAAGAAGCAAGTTGACTCTCAAGACGTAATTTGGAATAACTATAACGATCTTCTTCTGGTAAAAACATAGTCACTCCTAAAGCCTGAGCTCTAGGAATAATGGTAACTTTATAAACCGGATCATGTTCTGGCACCGTTAAACCCACAATGGCATGACCTGCTTCATGGTAAGCGGTTAATCTACGTTCTTGTTCACTCATCACCATAGAACGACGCTCTGCACCCATCATAATTTTATCTTTGGCATTTTCAAATTCAACCATATCAACCAATTGTTTATTATGGCGAGCTGCAAATAAAGCGGCTTCATTTACTAAATTAGCTAAATCTGCCCCAGAAAAACCAGGCGTTCCTCTTGCAATCACACGAGTATCCACATCCGTAGAAATCGGTTTTTTTCTCATATGAACTTGCAAAATTTGTTCACGACCCCTAACATCGGGTAACCCTACTACTACTTGTCTATCAAATCGACCGGGACGCAATAAAGCGGTGTCTAAGACATCTGCTCTATTGGTTGCAGCAATCACAATCACCCCTTCAGTACCTTCAAAGCCATCCATCTCTACCAATAATTGGTTCAGGGTTTGCTCTCGTTCATCATGTCCACCGCCTACACCAGCACCTCGATGACGGCCCACGGCATCAATTTCATCAATAAAAATAATACAAGGTGCTTGCTCTTTAGCTTGTTTAAAGGTGTCACGAACACGCGCTGCCCCTACCCCTACAAACATTTCCACAAATTCAGAAGCGGATATATTAAAAAAGGGAACTTTAGCTTCCCCTGCAATAGCTTTGGCTAGTAACGTTTTACCGGTTCCTGGCTGACCTATTAATAAAATGCCTTTAGGAATACGGCCACCTAATTTTTGGAATTTACCCGGATCTCTAAGAAAATCAACTAATTCTTTCACTTCTTCTTTAGCTTCATCGACACCAGCCACATCTGCAAAGGTGACTTTAATCTGATCTTCTCCTAGCATACGGGCCCGACTTTTGCCGAAAGTTAAAGCACCTTTGCCTCCCCCACCTTGCATTTGTCGCATAAAGTACAACCAAACGCCTATAAATAAAATAATAGGGAACCAACTAATGAATATACTCATTAATAAACTTTGTTCTTCTGGAGCTTTAGATTTTACAACCACGCCCTTATTAATCATTTCACCAAGTAATAAAGGATCTGTAAGAGGCGGAAGATTAGTTACAAAGCTTTCATTATTTTGAGTAGTGCCACGAATTTTCGTTTTTTCTACTGTGGCAGTAGCAATATCGCTTTCTTGGACGCGACGCACAAACTCGGAATAGGCTATTTCATTGGGTTGGCCATTTTTAGGCCCAAAATTACTGAATACCGACATTAAAATAACGGCGATAATCAACCATAATACTAAATTTTTTACCATGTCATTCAAGGTATCAACCCCTTTTTACTTATCGAAATACTATTTACTCTGTCCCTATTCTATATTGTAGCCGGTTGCTAGCAAATAGATCTCTCTAGATTCTGCTCTAGAGGCTTTTGGTTTTTTAACCACTACTGTCTTAAAATGCGTTCTTAAGGTTTTAAGCACCATTTCAAAACCATTACCTTGAAAACTTTTCACTAAAAAACCACCGCCATTTTTAAGCGTCTGCTGTGCAAACGCTAAGGCACACTCTACTAAATACATAGATTTAGCTTGATCAATCATCCAAGTTCCGCTCATATTAGGCGCCATATCGGATACCACCCAATCTATTTTTTTACCACCCAAAAGATGCTGCAAAGCATCATCTGTGCTTTGTGATGTGAAATCACCTTGAATAATGGTTACATTCTCAATGGGGGCAATTGTCAACAAATCAAGAGCAATAATGCTGCCTGTTTTACCAACAAGATGGGAAAGCACTTGAGACCAGCCGCCAGGGGCTGCTCCTAAATCAATCACATCCATTCCGGGTTTAAAAAGGCGATATTTTTGTTGTAGTTCCAACAATTTAAAGCTGGCACGAGAGCGATAGCCTTGTGCTTTGGCTAATTTGACGAAGGGATCTCTGTCTTGACGTTGCAGCCAAGCATTTTTGAGTTGTTTTTTAATCAAATGGAGATCGCCCCTAGAATTATTGTCATTTTTGTGTATAATTAATTTTTTTCATTAGGATTTTGCATCATGATACCAGATTTAAGCCCTGCATTCAAAAAAAGCCTCCTTATTAAAGCACAAAACTTGAACCCTATCGTCAGATTAGGGAATAAAGGGTTAACACCAACCGTCCATCATGAAGTGGATCTCGCTCTAGAAGCACATGAATTAGTGAAAATTAAAATTAGTGGTGCTACGGCTGAAATACGAACCGCCCTTTATGATGAGTTATCTAGCACGCATCATGCGGTAAAAATTCAAAAAATAGGGCATATCGTCGTGCTTTATAGAAAAAATAACAAAAAATCAGATTAAAGTATATCTAAGCAATATACTTTACCTGAGTAATTTTATATTCTATTTCGCCGCTGGGTGCATTTACAAACACAATATCTTGCTCTAATTTTCCAATGAGCGCACGCGCAATTGGAGAATTAACAGAAATTTTGGCCTCTTTTAAATTGGATTCATCATCTCCCACAATTTGATAAGTTACCTCGATCCCTGTATCTAAATTATGTAACACCACGGTACAACCAAAAACCACTCTTCCGGTATTGGGCAACTTTGTAATATCAATAATTTGTGCAAAAGAAATTTTAGACTCAATTTCACTAATACGGCCCTCTAAAAAGGACTGTTGCTCTTTGGCTGCATGATATTCAGCATTTTCTTTTAAATCACCGTGCGCCCTAGCTTCTTTAATCGCTTGAATAATTGCAGGTCGCTCTTTAAATTTCAAACGATCTAATTCATCTCGTAATTTTTCAGCGCCAACCACGGTCATAGGTACTCTACTCATCTGTTTTACCTCGTCTCACACCATTTCATAAAATTTCAAACCAATATTGTACCATTTTTGATAATATCAACAAGATGAAGTGCTCAACTTATTTTTATAGGAAGCTTAAATAAAGCTAGTTAGCTTAACTAATTATCTATAGGTCTATTATTAAATCCGACAGGCTTCAGCTTCCTCTGTGACCTTAATCTTCTAGAATCCGACTCAGGCACCTTAGGGTTGACAGGAGGTCTGGGTCGGGTTAAAAAAGAAACGGGTTGGACAGACTTAGGTTCAGGAGTACGTCTGCGCTCTTTTCTCATTTTATGTGCATTTTTATCCTGAGGCTTAGGCAACCTTTCTGCTATTATCTTCTTTGCTTGCATAGGCATGTGAGTCACCGTCAATAATTCCTTCAAAATAAAAATAACCGCTATAATATCTAACTTTACTTGAGTGAGCTTTTTTTCTGTCTCCTCACTCGGAAGACCACCCTTTAGCAGCGTTTCTTGCTTTTTTTGTAATTCTAACATTTCTTTCTCTTTTTGTAATTTTAACAGCTGTTTACTAAAAAATATGCCTAATTTTTGCAACGATTCTGGTGTAGGATATCTCATTTCTGCTTTTTTAAGAGAGTCTATCAGGTTTTTGATAGCACGCAACTGGGAGGCTTTTTCAAAGTTTACTAAATACTGCTGCATGACATTGACTACATCATAATCTAATGCGGTGTGCTTTTTCCAAACACGCAATACATGATCAGGCACAGGTTGAGTCAGATCTAACACCCCTTCTGCCACTTTAAAAGCCACTCCAACACCTACCACGCCTGCTGTTAGCATAGCTGTTTTACCAAACAGGGTCGCGACAAAAGCTAAAAAAGGCACAGAAAAAACCGGTAAGTAAATAATAGCTAACGTAGTCGCAGCTACTAAAGCAATAGCAATCACTAGTTTTAATACATTATGCACTATACGCTCACCACGATATAATTGAGGTATACAACTCGTAAAGGGCTCAACGATAAAAGAAAGAAATTTGCCACTGCCTCCGAACATAATATTGTATTGTTCTATATTTGCTTTTTCTGCTTGCTCACTACGCTGTTGCATTTTTTCCAGATGGTTTTTAGCATTAGAATCGTCTTGACTTAAAGCCGAAGCAGACATTATTTTTGCTAGATATTTATTAACTGTCTCTACGTTGCTCATCTTTTTAGTATATTTAGTTTGAGCCTTCCCAATATCTTTAAAAGATTTAGCTAATACGTTTTTCATTTTTACTTCATCTGAATCAGACATACAGATCTCCTACATTCAAGGTTTTGGACCGGATATAACTTGTTGCATGGCTTGGTTTAAGGTTTCTTCTAAGGCTTTGACTTCTGCAGATTCTGAAATTACTATTGAAGCCTCTTTAAATTTAGATAAATTGTTGATCCATCCTATTAATTCTGCCTTCTCTGGTTCACTAAATACCATTTCAGATGATTTAATCAAAGCCACACCACTCTCAACTGAAGTTAAACCCCCTAAAGAAAGAAATATCTCTTGAGACTCTACGTTCTTGTTTTGTGAAGCAGCAAGTGAACCAGCAAGTAATGCTTCTAGTTTACCCATTCGAGACTCTATATCTTCCTTCCAATGGACTTTAGTTAAAGCTGTTCTAGTTTGCTCAGGCACGTGAGAAACTTTTAATTTTTGCACAATTTCTTTAACGGCATCAAGATCAGTTTGTAATGCAATTAAGATTAAAGATTGCGAGTCGCTCATTGTAGAACACTTATCAGTTTCTGCAATTATATTTTTTTTGGCTTGCACTAACATTTCAAGTTCTTTTGCAAAAAAAATACCCACCGCATGCGCTCCTATTTTATCACCTACATCCAGTTGTTTATCGATTAACTTGGTGAACATTTTTTTGATTCGTTTATTTTTAGAATCTTGTAATTTATTCAATAAATATGCATTCATATTACTCAATGTATCTTTTGATACAAAAAAGGCTTTATCCCATCGCTTTACGGTGCTGCTAAAATTTTCATACCGATCCCAATGACGTTTTCTTGCAAATTGTTCAATACCAGAAATCACACTGTTGAATATTGCTATTCCAGTTATAGCAAGTGGTGCAAACACCGCTATTGCAGGACCTATTCCTGCTGGTGAGGCTAAAGAGGCTATAGGAGGGAAAAAAAATACTGCCGTAACGAATGCAGCAATAAAAATAGCACCCCCAAGCAATTTCAATAAATTGGTAGTTACTCTTGTACCGGAGAAAAGCTCTATTAGCGTTTCACGTATAGGTCTTAATAAATAATAATATAGTGCGCTAGTAGGAAATAGCTTGTTTGACGTAGTAAGTTCTTGTCTAGGAGTGGATATTGCAGCTTTTGAGGGGTCAAACTCTCCTTTACGACTTGGTTTAACGGGCGGATTATAGACCATCTTTTCTGTTAAATCGTCAACATATAGATTCGCAGTCTCTTTATCTGCGTCTGACTCAGTCCATTGTGTATTACTTAAAGGTGCTTTACCCATTTTTTCAAAAGCTTCTCGCTGTTCTTTGGATACCATGTCATACCCCTACTTATTACAAAAAATTTAAAGCCTATGCTTCAAACGCATAGATCGCCTACCATGCTTGTTAGGTATGAACTATAAAATAAAGTTCCCTTTAAATAAAAATTGATTAAAATAGAGTGCTTTGATGTAACTGCACTAAGTTGAGTAAAAGAAAAAAATGTACTAATGTGTGGAAAACCGGTAAAATATACTTCTAATTTCTTTTACTACCTAACTCTCAATAGACATATGAAAAAGTTAGACAAATCAATAGCATTAGGTAATCTTATGTCCAAACCACGTTTAAAATCAAAAAAACGTTCGCGAAAAACAATAAAACAATCAAAGTGTTATGTACAATTTGAGGCTGAAGAAAAAAAAGAACTAACTAACCCTGAGCCAGTACCCCGTACCAAAGATTTACGCGCGTATCGTTTAGCAAAAGCCAAACGCCCTGCACGTATTGTGAATCTGGTATTAAAAGGCGGAGGCGTATTAGGTTCAGCCTATGCAGGTGCATTTTTAGAATTAGAACAACAGCAAATGTATTCAGGAATACAAAGAGTAGCAGGAAGCTCTGCAGGGGGGTTGCTGGCTATTTTTATTGCAATAGGTTTTACGCCTGAAAAAATCAATGAAATTATGCTCACTCTTGAGTTTGAGCAACTACTTGAAAATCCTAACGCTTCTTTGCCTCGACAATTTTGGAATTATTTTTCAGTAAGTATAGCAGCTTATCTTCCCGAAACTATCTCAAGTTATTTCGCTAAAAATTTAGATAATGGAACTGCATTACAAAATAAATTAGACGGCTACATTGAACAAGCAATCACACTACACCACGAAAAGGCGGCAAAAATACTAGGTATTCTACCTGAAAATTTTAAAAATATTACTTTTAAGCAATTACAAGACATTAGAAAAAAAGAAGAAGAAATAACTGGAACCTCTACCATTAAAGAACTTTATTTAACGGGCACAAATATAACTATAAATAAACACAATAAATTACCTAAAGGGTTAACCTATTTCTCGCATGAACATGGCCACTCCAAAGATATGTCTATTGCTACTGCCGGCCGCATTACTTCTAGTCATCCTTTTGCTTATCATTCTGTATTACATGAGGGTCACTTATTTACAGATGGGGCAGTTGCCGATTCTTGTCCAGTCACTTTTTTTGACCAAGAAAAATATCTCTCACCAGAGCATAAACTTGATTGTAATGGACAAAATCCAGAAACGTTAGCCATGTTGGTAGAAACTGAGCGTGATATAGAAAAACATAAAACCCCTCATAGAAAAGATAGCTGGCTTCATTATATGATGGATTGCTTATACTATATTTTTCGCAGTCTTGCTTTTAAAGGCTTATTCGATCCGAAAGTAGATAAAGTAAGAGAAGACAACCATACTCGCATTTTGCAAATTCATAACTGTCATGTGAACGAATTAGATTTTACAATCCAAGAAGACAAAAAACGTGCATTAATAGAAAATGGTCGATTGGCTATGAGACGTCATATTCGAAATTATTTTGCAGAAGATAACTATTTACCTCATAACCATAAGGGAAAATTACAGAGCCAATACAAAGCATATAAAAGCTTTAAATTAAAATATAGTAAATATAACGCAGAAAAAATACATCATATTCTCAAATATGAATTACAACCTGCTATAAAGCGCTTAAAAGCGCTGCCAAATCAAGAAATAGATCCAAAAGCAGAGTATTACTCTATCAATCGAAACAAACCAATTGAAAAGAAAAAAATAAAACCGAATGAATACTTAAATATAATTCAACATAATCTTGATTTATATAGAAAAGAAAGAAAAGCAGCTAAAACTAAACTCTTTGAGCTAGAGGCTTTCATGCCGCCGCGTAAGAAATCTATTCCGATGACACCATAGCCCATAGCGTCATCGGAGTAAATAATAGTATATTACTACTATTTCATATCCTCAAAAAAAGCTTTCACCCGCTGGAACCATTTATGTTCTTTGGGTGCATGCTTACTCTGATCAACCGTTTCTTTTTCAAACTCCCGCAGCAATTCTTTTTGTTTAGAAGAAAGATGTACTGGAGTTTCTACGATAATACGACACAATAAATCTCCTACAGCCCCCCCCCTAACGGGCTTAATCCCTTTACCAGGAATTTTAAATAAATTGCCTGTTTGGGTTTCGGCTGGGATTTTTAACTTAACACGGCCTCCTAAAGTGGGCACTTCAAGCTCTCCCCCTAGGGCTGCCATTACAAAACTAATGGGCACTTCACAATACAGGTGACGTTCATCCCGTTTAAAAATAGGGTGTTCTTTTATATGGATTTGAACATACAAATCCCCTGCTGCCCCTCCACGAGGTGCGGCTTCACCTTCCCCTGTTAAACGGACTCTATCACCCTCATCCACACCCGCAGGGACTTTAACACTTAATTTTTTCTCATCTCGAACGCGCCCTTGACCACGACAAGGTGCACAAGGATCTGCGATAATAGTGCCTTGGCCATGACATTTAGGACAAGCCTGCTGCACAGAGAAAAATCCCTGCTGCATACGCACTTGCCCATGTCCCTGACAGGTCGTACAAGTAACCGGTTTAGAACCTACTTTTGCTCCCGAACCATGACAGGTAGAGCAGCTCACCCACGTCGGCACTTTAATAGTAACGGTAGCCCCATGCACAGCTTGTTCTAAAGAAAGCTCTAAACTGTACTGTAAATCGGAACCACGCGCTTCTCTATGCTGTTGCCCACGTCCAGCTGCACCAAAAATATCTGAAAAAATATCGCCAAACATATCTGAAAAACCAGCCGCACCCCCGCCGCCGCCCATCCCATGAGAAGGATCAACACCAGCATGACCATATTGATCATAAGCACGACGCTTTTTTTCATCCCCTAAAACTTCATAAGCTTCTGCAGCTTTTTTAAATTTTTCTTCTGAAACTTTATCACCCTTTGTTCTATCTGGGTGATGCTTCATCGCTAATTTGCGATATGCTTTTTTAATCTCATCCTCGGTGGCACTTTTAGGCACACCGAGTAATTCATAATAATCCTGCTTTGCCATAATACTTTCTTATTTCTTCTCGTTAGGATCATTGACTTCTTCGAACTCAGCATCTACTACATCTTCACCATTACTTGAAGTATGAGAGCCTTGCTCTGATTGCCCTTGTTCAGGATGCTCAGCATTTGGCTGATATAAACGCTCAGCTAATTTAGCAGACACTTCGCTTAGTGCTTGTGTTTTTGCTTCAATCGCCGCTTTATCATCCCCCTTCATAACTGATTTTAAATCTCCTAAAGCAGCTTCTATACTCGCGCGTTCAGCAGAGTCTACTTTATCTCCTAACTCTTTTAAAGATTTTTCACTGGCATGCACTAAGCTATCGGCCTGGTTGCGAACGGAAACCAATTCATGAAATGCTTTATCTTCGACACTATGTTCTTGCGCATCTCTGACCATTTTTTCTATTTCTTCTTCAGATAAACCACTTGAAGCTTTAATCACAATAGATTGTTCTTTTCCAGTTGCCTTATCTTTAGCAGAAACATGTAAAATACCATTTGCATCGATATCAAAAGTGACTTCGATTTGCGGTGTACCACGCGCTGCAGGGGGTATATTTGACAAATCAAACTGCCCTAAAAATTTATTAGCAGCAGCTTGTTCACGTTCGCCTTGAAAAACACGAATCGTTACTGCACTTTGATTATCATCTGCGGTAGAAAATACTTGACTCTTTTTAGTAGGAATCGTTGTGTTTTTCTCAATTAATTTCGTCATAACTCCACCCATGGTTTCTAAACCTAAGGATAAAGGAGTCACATCTAATAATAAAACATCTTTTACTTCACCTGATAAAACCCCACCCTGAATGGCTGCACCAATAGCAACGGCTTCATCTGGGTTAACATCTTTACGAGGTGCTTTCCCAAAAAATGCTTCAACCACTTGTTGCACTTTAGGCATACGCGTTTGGCCACCCACTAGAATAACTTCCTCAATATCTTTCAGCGATTTCTTCGCATCTTTTAAAGCCATACGACAAGGTTCTAAGGAGCTTTGAATTAAATCATCCGTTAAAGCTTCCAATTTGGCACGGGTAATACGAATATTCATATGTTTAGGACCAGAGGCATCTGCTGTAATATACGGCAGATTAATATCTGTTTGCTCCCTTGAAGAAAGCTCAATTTTAGCTTTTTCCGCGGCTTCTTTTAATCTTTGTAAAGCAAGGGGATCTTTATGTAAATCAACTCCTTGATCTTTTTTGAACTCATCCACTAGGTATTCGATTAATGCATGATCAAAATCTTCACCACCCAAAAAAGTATTACCATTGGTGGAGAGTACTTCAAACTGATGTTCACCATCTACATCTGCAATTTCAATAACGGAAACGTCGAATGTACCGCCCCCTAAATCGTATACTGCAATAAGACGATTGCCTGGTTTTTTATCTAATCCATAAGCCAAAGCTGCTGCAGTAGGTTCATTAATAATCCGCAGCACTTCTAAGCCTGCAATTTTACCAGCATCTTTGGTTGCCTGACGTTGCGCATCATTAAAATAGGCAGGAACCGTAATAACAGCCTGAGTCACTTCGTGCCCTAAGCGATCTTCTGCTGTTTTTTTCATTTTTTGTAATACTAAAGCAGAAATTTCAGGCGGAGCCGTTGGTTTACCACGCGCACTCACCCATGCGTCTTTATTAGGCGCTTCTACAATATCATACGAAGTATGCGCTTTTGACTGATTAATTGCAGGATCTGAAAATTTACGACCAATTAAACGTTTCACACCTGAAAATGTATTTTTTAGATTGGTTATACTTTGTCTTTTTGCAGTTTGCCCTACTAAACGCTCACCATCTTCAGCAAAAGCAACAATAGAAGGTGTGGTTCTATCTCCTTCACTATTCTCAATTACTTCTGTTTTACCATTTTTCATATAGGCAACACAAGAGTTTGTAGTTCCTAAATCAATACCAATCACAACATTAGCCATAATTATTTACTCCAAAAATATAATATTTATAATAATTTAAATCCTAGTTCTCATATGGGGACCGATTTTCTTTAATTCAAGATACGCTTGCACGAGAGACAACCACCCGAGCTGCTCTTAATATTCTCTCATGAATAAAATATCCTTTTTGAATGACAGCAACGATTTGATTAGGTTCCATATCGGCTATCTCTTGCATTGAGATAGCTTCATGACATTGAGGGTTAAAAGAATCAGATACCGCTGTATTAATTTCTTTAATACCGAATTTAGCCAATACCTCTAACAATAAAGTGTAAGTTAACTGCATACCATTTTTTAATGCTTCATTATCCTTTTCATACATTAATCCTTGTTCAAAACTATCTGCCACTGCTAATAGCTCCTGAGCTATTCGCTCATTACCGAATTTACGTGCTTTTTCTAGATCCAAAGCGGTAAGACGCTGTACATTTTGCAACTCTGCTTCTTTACGTAATAATTTCTCTGAACTTGCTTTTAATTCTAACTTAGAAGCTGCAAGCGCATTACGTAATAGGGTACTGTCCATACTTTCTTCAGGTTCAATTAACTCATTACCTGAATGAAAATCAGCATGAGCATCGGGCTCCAAATCAGATTTATTTTTATCACTCATTTCTATCTCCTGAACAACAATGTAAAAAGGGCTAAAAAGCATTAATTAAATAAAAATATTAGCTTTAAGTCTGTATATGGGGATTGATTATTATGATTCAAGGGCAATAACCTTAAGTTTTAAAACTTAGTATATTAAGATATAATCTTAAAACTATGAAAAAAATACTGCATCCCTTTTCAACCGTCGCTTTAACAGGTCGATCTAATAATCCAAAAATTGCACATACCTTGGAAAGTTTAATTGCGATTTTAAAAAAGCACACTATAAACATTATTCTAGATGAAGAATATGCACGCTTATTAAATGATCAACAAAATCAATATTCAACTCTAAAAACAACACCTTATGATAAAATTGACTTAGTGATTGTGGTAGGGGGAGATGGCAGTTTACTGCAAAGCGCTCGCGATATTGTCCCTTATCACATTCCTATTATTGGCATCAATCGAGGTCGAAAAGGCTTTTTAGCAGATATTTCTCCCCAACACTTGGAAGCAGAAATAACCCCTATTTTAGAAGGTCAGTATATCGAAGAGCCTCGTTTTTTACTTCAAGCTCAATTAATTCGAAATAACGAGATTATCAATGAAGGCATCGCCTTAAATGATGTGGTCGTCTATTCTGGGCACGTAGCCAGAATGATTGAGTTTGAAATCTTTATTAATAAAACCTTTGTGTATAAACAACGCTCTGATGGCCTTATTACCTCAACCCCCACAGGATCAACTGCTTATGCCTTATCCGGTGGAGGACCCATTGTACATCCTCATTTAGAAGCCATTACACTGGTTCAGATGCATCCTCACACTTTGAGCAGCCGCCCCATTGTTGTCAATACAAATGTAACAATAGAACTCCATCTGACGCTAGAGAATCAACTCCATCCAAGATGTAGTTTGGATGGGCAAGAGCATTTTGATATGCTCCCTAATGACATTTTAAAAATAACCCGTCATCCTCAAGAATTACGATTATTACATCCTAAACAATACGATTATTACCACACTTTACGCTCTAAATTAGGCTGGGGCCATTCTAACTAATATGTTATCACACTGTCATATCACTAATTTAGCGATCGTTAAAAATATTGATCTCGATCTTCAAGCCGGAATGAGTGTCATTACCGGCGAAACCGGGGCGGGGAAAAGCATTTTACTCGATGCCATTGGCCTATGTTTTGGCGAAAGGGCAGAATCCAGTCTGATCCGGCCAGGATGTGAAAAAGCAGAGATTGCTTGTACCTTTGACATTCGTGCGCTACCAGGTCCTTTATCTTGGCTAAAAACGAATGCATTGGAATCGAGTGACTCCCCTGAACAATGTATTGTACGCCGTATTTTATATGCAACAGGTCGTTCCAAAGCCTATATTAATGGCTCACCTGCTACTATAGAACAGCTTAAATTACTAGGAGAGGTTCTGCTTCAAATTCATGGCCAACATCAGCATCAATTATTATTAAAATCCAATGAACAACTAAGACTATTAGATGCTTTTGCAGATCATGGTGACTTATTAAGTCTCGTTCAACAAGCATATCAACACTGGAAAAAGTGTGCGATAAAAAAGCAAAATCTGCTCAGCATGCTCTCTCAAGATACCAGTCGGTTAGCTTTGTTGCGCTATCAAGTCGCCGAGTTAAACGATCTTGATTTACAAGATCAAGAGCTTGAACAATTAGATCAACAACAAAATCAACTCTGTCATGCTCAAGTTGACTCACAAGATGCACAAACTGCATTACAATTATTATCAGATGAAGTGCTTGAAACCTTAAATAAAACAATAGAATTATTCAAAAAATTACTTCTAAGACATCCGTCATTACACTCTGCATACGATATTATTATTGCGGCCCATATCCAAATTCAAGAATCCATTTCAGATTTAAACCGGTTTTGTCACACAATAGAGAGCAACCCTGAGCAATTACACTACGTTGAACAACGCTTAAGCACCCTATACGATATGGCCCGAAAACATAAAATTCGGCCTGAAACGTTAATACCTCATTTTCAAAAATTAACAACCGAACTTGAGCTTTTAAACAATGCCGATGAAAAACTCATTGCATTAGATCAACAATTATCAGACACTAAAGCACGCTATCTGAGCGTAGCACATCAATTAAGTGATTCTCGAGAAAAAGCGAGTGTGCACCTCTCTCAAGAAATTGAACAATGGTTAGAGCCATTAGGAATGCCGGGCGGGCACTTTAGAATTCACCTTCATCCTCATAATAATGAGAAAAATGCAGAAGAAATTTCAGCTTATGGCTTAGAAAGTGCACAATTTGGGGTGAGTGCTAATCCCGGACATCCTTTACAACCTCTGCATAAAGTTGCCTCTGGCGGCGAATTATCTAGAATTAGTCTTGCTATTCAATTAATTCTTGCACAATATCTCAATACCCCAACCCTAATATTTGATGAAGTCGATGTAGGCGTAGGTGGTAAAATTGGGGCTATTATAGGCCAAGCTTTGCAAACATTAAGTCAATCTGTTCAAGTTTTATGCGTTACGCATTTACCTCAAGTTGCCGCTTTTGGAAAACACCATATTAATGTTATCAAACATCGCAACCAAACAGACACGTATACTACCATTGAGCCTCTTACCTTGCCCGATCGGGTTGAAGAGCTCGCTAGAATGCTAGGGGGTATTAATATTACCCAACAAGCCCGTGATCATGCTAAAGATTTACTTAGTTTAAGTATGAGTACAGAAAATTAGGCAATATATATATTGTGGTATTTTTAACAGAGGTTGTTGCGCTTCCGGCGCACCATGCTACTTTTTTTGCCATAGTAGGAGAAAGTTGCGCAGCTTTACTTATCCCTTTTATGGGGCATCTTGCCGATGTACGTAAAAATGCGATGATCTGTTGCCAAAAATTATAAAAATTTCAATGTTATTTGATGAGCACAGCAAATCAATCCCTTCTCCCGTAGCGAGAGAAGGTGCCCACAGGGCGGATGAGGGGTTATAAAAATATCTTACATTAAACCCCTTACCTGCCCCGCAG
>CANJXG010000016.1 GCA_947478905.1 Coxiellaceae bacterium | reverse complement strand
CTGTGCTATGCAAAAATTTTACATGATCTTCAAGACCATAATGATCCGTAGGGGCGGCATATTTTTCCTTGCTAGAGAAATCGAATCTTTTTTTTCCGTTATAATCTCCATTAATATAATCATTAATAAACTTAGCTTCGTCTCCTTTTAAAGTTAAACCATATTGGTTATGAAAATCATATAGCCACGTCCTCCCAGCATCATTATCATAAAATGCTTTAGCAGCAGGATTGTTCATTAATCTAATTGCTTTATCGATATGCGCCATATCTTTGTTTAGCTCAGCAACATAAGTCTCATTAATTGTTTTTATTCCATATTCACTACTTAGCGCTGCATTAACAAGAGGAAGGTTTTTTCCAAAAACTTGCTCCGGAGTTTTTAAAGTTTTCATTAAATTTGCATTATCTTGCCCGCAAATTAGGTCAATTTGAGTTTTAGATAGAATGAATTTTCCATTTTCATTTTTTGCCTTATGTAAAATGTTTTTAAATACCTCTACTCCTTCTAAGTTTTTACTCATATCCATTTGGTTTGCACCAAAAGATAAGCCACTTTTATTATTTTTATCTTTAGTATCAGCATAACTTACTTTATAAGCGCCATACCCATTGGCAAGCTCATTATTCATAAGCATATCATGAATTATTTTTTTAACTCCAGTAAAATCATCTCCAATAGTACAACGAATTCCTTTTTCATTTGACATAATTTTATCCTTTAATTATTTTTATGTTTTTCATGTAAGTACGTTAGCAAGTTATCATGAAGGTTTTGAAAAAATGGGGCGGGAGATCCTGGGTGTTTTTCTTCTAAATCTTCTATTACAGAATAATCAATTACAAAAAAATTACGCATAATATAATTGTCTTGTATTCTAACGGGTGTTATAGGTTGAAATTTTGTTTCAAAATTTTTATTAAATCTTAGAATAAGACTGCCTCCCTCTTCAAAAATAATAACTGTATCGTCTTTCAATCGTATAATATTACTTAAAAAGTACAATTTTTGATAAAAAAATGGTGCTGCTTGCCTCTCACTGGGCCTACCATCTATTATCATTTTTACAAAAGGATATGCAGCTAAAAGAGAAATTTTTCTTTGTTGCCCTTGCGTATCAGTTTTCAAGAAATATCGGTTATAAAAATCTGGAAAAAAACATTTAGCAGTAGTATAATTAGGAGAAAATTGTAATTTAGACCCATCACTGAATGTGACTTCTTCATCATAAATACTGTCTAATCGAGATTTTTGCTTATCTATTAAATTAAGAATTTGATTATATTCTTTTTGAGATAACTCTTTTTTTTCATTTTTAAAAAATTTAAGTAGAATATATTTATAATTTGAATGTTTTTCAAAATCTTCGATAGATGGAGTTATGTCATAAGACTTAGTAATTAAAAACCAAATATCTCCATCATCCATTAAATATGCTCTCATCCCCGCCGATCCGTATTTCATAGCAGGTAATGTCGACAAATCATACCCCCAAATATCTGGATAAGGAGGATAAGCCTTAGGTGTAGCAGCCATTACTGATAAATTTATCAGTAATGTAAAAAGCAAGCTGAACAAATACACTGTCTTTTTAAACATATTTTATTTCCTTTTATAGCCTTATACTGTATCTATTTCTATTGTGATTATCCTAGAGTAATTGCATATAAAAAGAAACAGTTTTTTAAAAATATTTAATTTAAAATAGTTACTTTACAAAATAAAATAATGTAAATTATTTATTATATTTTTCTTGAAAATAGGACAATAAATTATCATGAAGGTTTTGAAAAAATGGGCCAGGCGATCCAAGGTGTTTTTCTTCTAAATCTTCTATTACAGAATAATCAATTACAAAAAAATTACGCATAACATCAGTCCCTTGTATTCTAATAGGAGTTTCCGGTTTAAATTTAGTCTTAAAATCTTTATTAAATCTCAAAATAAGGCTACTCCCATTTTCAAAGACAACAAACGTATCATCTTTTAAAGGAATGATATTTCTTATCAGACGTAATTTTTGATAATAAAATGGTGCTCCAGATCGATCTCCTGCTCCCCCATCAACCCACATTTTCACTTGAGGCTCTGCCACTAAAATCGAGTGTTTGCTTTCTTGACCTTGTGGGCTTGTTTTTAAAAAATATTGTTCATAAAAATCTGGACAGAAATATTTTCCACCACTATTATTTGAGCAAAATTTAAATTTAGATTTATCACTAAAATGAAACTCTTGATCATATTTATATTTTGTAGGGTCCCCATCTTTGTCTATTATTTTAAATAATTCAATGCGTTCTTTTTCAGATAATGTTATTTTTTCATTTTTAAAAAACTTAATTAAAAGATATTTTTCATTAACACATTTCTCTGAAGATTCCATAGAAGGTTTTACTGTATAAGACTGAGTAACTAAAAACCAAATATCCCCATCTTGCATAGGATGAGCACTTATACTTGTAGCTCCGTATTTCATAGCAGGCAATGTGGATAAATCATATCCCCACACTTGAGGGTAAGGTGGTCCAATAGGTTTTTTGGTTGTCGTAGTCGTTATTGCTAACGTGGATGCTGCTATCGTTAATCCCCAAAATACGATCAATATCTGTATTATTTTTTTTAACATTATTAGTCCCTTTAAAGTTAATTAAGGTTTCGAAAATTTTTCTTCTAATAGGAATAAAAATAGGAAATAGTTTAAAGCACACATACGATATAGTGATAAAAGAAAGTAGCTTTTTTTATCTTCCTTGAGGTTTATTTTAAATAAGTAATTATTTTTTTGCTGTGAGTATATCAGATCATGGTGTGATGTATAGTTAAAATATAAAAATATAAAGAATGCTTATTTACCTTGATATCTAAAGGATATTAGCTAACAAAAATGTGAAAAACAGCCCTAGATTATTTTTGGCAAGTGCTTGATATATATGGGAGTATGTTTGGATAAGCTACTGCGCTGGCATTGCGCAGAAAACATCAAGTTAATTATCCTGTAATTTATTAAGTTTATTTAGGAAAAAATCAACTCCCCATAAATGTAGAGCTCGTCTATCTTCAATATTTAAAAATGACCTAACATCGTTTCTCGCCTTAGTCCAATCAATATTCTGTATTTTCTGTTTCATAACATCAATAAACCAAGATGGTGAAACAAGATTTTTTTGACCTACCCAAGGCCCTTGTTGATAGATAGCATGCTCAAGAAAATCAAAATTTAGTGAGATTTTTTTAGCCACATACCAGCTAAAATCATACCAATCACGTCCTTTAATATATTTTCGGCATAACAAAGCATGACATTTACCTGCAAAGCTACTGCTTAAATCTTGTGTAAGAATCGAATAGTCTAAGGGGAATTCTAAAAATTTAAGCTCAACTATTGAGCCTTGAGGCGGATTCGTATCAATTTCAAATTTAATAGTTAATTTTCTTCCCTGGTGGTGAGCAAAAGTTAGAACAATGATTTTTCCAATAGAATTATCTTTTAAAAACATTTTCTTAACTATATTATCCACACAGCTCTTATCTTTTATCTCAGGTTGCACCCCATATTGTTTGCATGTTGCAATTATAGCGTCCATATAAGGTTCCCACTGAAATTTAGGATTAGCTACTTTTAACAAAAAATCTAGATTTTCAGAAAAGCGAGGTAAATTATGCAAAATTCTCAAAGTTGTTCCACCATGAAAAATTGCGTATTCAAAAAAATCAGTAGTTGCAAGACCATAAAGTGCAATTTCCTGTAAAATTTCTTTTAATGCATGCTCTTCATCTTCAATTGTTTGGAACCCATAGGGTAACCGTTCACCTACCCATCCAAGCATAAAACAAAACGCAAAAAATTGCAGCATTGTAAGTTTCATATATTTTTTACCTTTTTTGTTCATTAGGATTTTGCAATTGGTTTTGCTTGCTTAAATCTACTGCGCCATTAATTCCTTGTGCTATAACAAAGCTGCAAAGATACCTTCAGTCACATGTAATTCTTTCATAATTTTCCTCCAGAAAATATACTGTCTTTTTAAATACATTTCTTTTATAGTTCTAGATAAAAATGCTCATTATCAATATATATTGATAATGAGCATAAAATATTGATTTATTTTTATGCTCATTATACAATAATAGTAAGGTTGAGCATAAAGAGGGTATTGAGTGATGCTACAAGCATTTATTGGTCGTAAAGCAGAGTTAAAAAAGCTTCGGGCGCTTCATCGTAAGGCTACGCCTAGTCTTGTTGTAATTAAGGGTCGCAGGCGTATTGGAAAAAGCCGATTGGTTGCCGAATTTGCTTCTCAAATTCCAGATCATAAATTATGGAGTTTTGCAGGCCTTGCGCCTCAAGAAGGTATGGATGCGCAAACCCAGAGAGATCATTTTGCGAGGCAACTGGCGTTATATTTAAATATCCCCCCTTTAACATTTCAAGATTGGAGTGATGCCTTTGAGCATTTATCATTGCATACACAAGAAGGCAATATTATTCTTTTTGATGAAATTTCTTGTATGGGTGCTAAGGATCCTACTTTTATTCCAAAGTTAAAAGCCTGGTGGGATAAACAAAAGAATCTTATTGTGGTTGTATTGTGTGGCTCTGTTT
Organism: Coxiellaceae bacterium; assembly: GCA_947478905.1. Lineage (GTDB taxonomy): Bacteria > Pseudomonadota > Gammaproteobacteria > Berkiellales > Berkiellaceae > CANJXG01. The sequence goes on along the minus strand of CANJXG010000016.1, from coordinate 27,539 downwards.
CTATATGGATTGAAGAAAATATACTTAAAAGCACCGCTTTTTTTGGAAGAATTACTCTGACTTTAACGCTTGAACCCCTTTCTATTCCTGAAAGTGCTCATTTATTAAAAATTATGGGATTCCAAGGATCGGCCTATGACAGCTATAAATTGCTCAGTGTATTAGGGGGTATTCCTTGGTATTTGGAGCAAGTCAATTCAGGTATGACGGCGGATAATATTATTAAACAATTATGTTTTGAAAAAGAGGGTTTATTGGTTTTAGAATTCGATCGGATTTTTCATGATTTATTTAATGGTAAAGGCGTTGTTTACAAAAAAATATTAGACTCACTCACCCAGGGTATGAAAACACTTGCCCAAATTCGTCAAGATATCGATTTTGCCCATAGTGGTACATTGAGTCAGTTAATGGATCATTTAATCATTGCTGGATTTGTCAGCAAGCAATCTCTATGGTCCTTTAAGACGACTAAACCTTTGAAGCAAAGTTTATATCGTATTTGCGATCCTTATATGCGTTTTTATTTAAAAGTGATTGAGAATCATCGGGTTAAAATTGATTCGGGTGCATTTACAGATCTGTCGGTATCAGATGTTGTAGGATTTGATGCTCATATCGGATTGCAGCTGGAATATTTGCTTTTGCAAAATCGGGCTCTTTTATTAAAATCTATAGGAATTGGTATAAGTGATATAACCTGTGATGGTCCTTATCGGCAATCTCAAACTACCAATATAAAAGGATGCCAGATTGATTATCTGGTGCAAACCTGTATAAAAAATTTATTTGTTTGTGAGTTTAAATTTAAGCGTCGAGAGTTAGGGGTAGATATTGTTCAAGACATGAAAGAAAAAATTAGTGCTTTAAAAATTCCTAGAGGGTATGCTGCTGTTCCTATTTTGTTTCATATAGGGGGTGTTGCTGCTTCGGTTGAAACAGCAGGATATTTTTATCGTGTTATTGATATTGCAGATTTTTTAGAGCCCTTCTAATGCTTCCCAACGCGCATATAATTGTTTTAATGCTTCTCTAGCCTCTTCTAGCGCATCAGTGGTTGTTTTCATTACAGCTGGTGCTTGAGTATAAAAATCAGGATCGCTTAATTGCATTTCTAATTCGGTAATACGTGATTCAACAATGGCAACTTTATCCGGTAGGGCATCATATTCACGTTGCTCATTATAACTCAGGCGTTTTTTAGTAGAATCATTTTTAGGTTCTGATTTAGCGGCGGGAGCGCCAGATTTATTTTTAGATTCTAGAGCAGGGATTTTAGTTTTGTATTCTAGCCAATCAGTGTAGCCACCTACATAATTTTTTAATATTCCATTGCCTTCAAAGGCAACACAACACGTTGCAATATTATCAATAAATTCTCTATCGTGGCTAATAATGATCACAGTGCCTGTGTATTCGAGTAATAAAGTTTCAAGCACTTCTAATGATTCTATATCTAAATCATTGGTTGGCTCATCTAAAACGAGTACATTTGCAGGTTTGGAAAAAAGTTTGGCTAACATTAAGCGATTGCATTCACCGCCAGATAAGGTTTTGGCTAAGGCTTGGCATTTATCCGGTGAAAATAAGAAATCACTTAAATAACTAATGACATGCTTGCGTTTATTGACATTGCCTTGAACGTCAATAAAATCATCGCCTTCTGCCACATTGGCAATGACGGTTTTATTGCGATCGATTTGCGCACGATTTTGATCAAAAAATGCAACTTGATTGGTAGGGCTGGATTTAATCTCGCCAGTTTGAGTTTGTAATTTGCCAATTAATAAATTAATTAACGTACTTTTTCCAATCCCATTGGGGCCAATCAGGGCAATTTTATCACCTTTTTGGATAGTCAGTGAGAAAGACTCAATTAAAGGGTAATTTGGATTATAACGATAAGAAATATTATGTGCGTCTATGGCAATTTTACCCACCGATTTGGTTTCATGAATGCTAAAAGAAGGACCAGAGCGTTGCTCAAAACGTTGAGAACGTGTCCTTCTCAGTGCTTCTAATGCCCGCACCCGGCCTTCATTACGGGTTCGACGTGCTTTTACGCCTTGACGGATCCAGACTTCTTCTTTGGCTAATTTTTTATCAAACAGCGCATTATGGACTTCTTCTTCTGCTAGTGCTTTGGCTTTTCTATCTAGATAGGTATCATAATCGGCTGGGTATTGCGTTAATTTGCCGCGGTCAATTTCAATAATACTGGTTGCTACTTTACGTAATAAAGCTCTATCATGGGTAATAAATAAAAGTGCTTTAGGATAATTAATTAATAATTTTTCTAACCATTGAATGGTTTCAATATCTAGGTGATTGGTGGGTTCATCAAGCAGTAGTAAATCTGGTTCGCGAACGAGTACCTGTGCTATTGCAACCCGACGACGCCACCCTCCTGATAAAGAAGACATGAGAGCTTCAGAGGGTAGGGTGAGCTCTGTAATAATTTTTTCTATACGTTGCTGGAGTTTCCAACCATTTTTTTCTTCAATTTCATGTTGTACGTGCTCCATTTCTTTTAACCAAGTAGGGTCCTGATAACGGGTATCACTTTCAAGTGATAAATGATGATAGGCTTGTAAAAGCGCGCCTATATCACTCAGGCCTGAGGCCACCACATCAAAAACGGTTTTATTATCTGCCTCGGGTAGGTCTTGTGATAATAAGGCTACATCAATATGGGGGGCTTTTTTGATAGCACCAGAATCTGCAGCGTCAATGCCGGCAATGATTTTTAATAAGGTGGATTTGCCTTCTCCATTACGTCCAATTAAGGAGATTTTGTCTTTAGCTTCAATTTGTAAGCAGACATTATCCAGTAATGGGAATGGCCCTAGGGATAAGGAAATATTATCTATGCGAAGAATGCTCATAATGTATTTTATTCAATTTAAGAAAACCTTTCGTACTATAACATAAGAGTGTTAAAATAGATTGATATTTATATTTAAACTTATTTAGTTAGCATGCTCAAGATGATACTAATGATACATTACTGTTTTATTTACTCTTATTCCGATAATGATCGTTATGTTTGATCGTCCACGTACGGGCGAGAGAGCCATTTTAGTCGATTTAGATTTCGGTGTAATACAAGAAGATAAAGGCGATGCACAAGAATTTAGAGATCTTGCGCGCGCTGCAGGCGCACTTCCTTTAGCCACGATTACAGGTCGGCGTAATGCACCAGAAGCGAAGTATTTTTTAAGTAAAGGGAAGTTGGAAGACTTGAAACAATTGATAAGTTCTCAAGAAGCTCAGTTAATTTTATTTAATCATGAATTATCTCCTGCACAAGAACGCAATCTCGAACGTGAGCTCGAATGTCGGGTTTTATCTCGTACAGGCTTAATTTTAGATATCTTTGCGCAGCGTGCTAGAACGCATGAGGGGATGTTACAAGTTGAGTTGGCTCAGTTAGAACATCTTTCTACCAGGTTAGTGCGAGGATGGACTCACTTAGAACGTCAAAAAGGGGGGATTGGCTTGCGCGGCCCTGGGGAGACTCAGCTTGAAACAGATAGACGTTTATTACGTCTTCGCATTAAAGCAATTAAAGAACGGTTAAAACGGGTTTGTAATCAACGAGAACAAAATCGTAAAAGACGACAAAAAGCCGAGATCTCGACCTTAGCATTGGTTGGGTATACCAATGCAGGGAAGTCAGAAATATTTAATAAACTAACCCAAGCGAAGGTGTTCGTTGCCAATCAATTATTTGCTACTTTAGATCCTACTTTAAGAGCCATTGAATTGCCGGTAGTTGGAAAATTAATTTTAGCTGATACAGTTGGTTTTATCAGTAACTTGCCTCATAAGTTAGTAGATGCTTTTAGAGCAACACTAGAGGAAACCAATGAGGCAACGTTATTGCTGCATGTGGTGGATGTACATGATCCTCATAAGCAAGATCGCATAAGCCAGGTGAATGAGGTTTTACTAGAAATTGGCGCTCAAGATGTTGAGCAACTTACTATTTTTAATAAAATAGATTTATTAGAGGAACCTTGGTCAAAGACCGGTAAAATTGAATATAATGAGCAAGGATTGCCTATAAAAGTATGGATCTCAGCACTAACAGGTGCTGGTTTAGATCTGCTTAAAAAAGCATTAGAACTTCGATTAGCCAGTTTAGGGGAGATCTCATTAATGGGGGAGCTCCCCATTAATAGTTTACAAGCTGCACTTAGAGCAAAGTTGTATGACTTAGGTTGTGTAGTCAAAGAAGAAGTGAGCGTCGATCAAGAAGGATGGACGCTCACCCTAAAAATGACCCAAGTACAATGGAATAGAGTATTGGATAAAATGCCTGAATTGACTGGGAAATTAAAATTAAACAAATAAGAGGATTATTAAACCATGGCGTGGAATGAACCGAATAACGGTAAAAATAAAGGTCAAAATGACGGCCCTCCCGATCTTGATGAGATGTTAAAAAAATTTCATGCCAAGGTGAGCGAATTATTTGGAGCTCGTAAAGTAGAGCCCACTGTATTAAACGGGAAAAATTTTCCAGTCAGTTTTGGTCCTAAGTTAGGTTTAATATTATTGATTATTTTTGTTATTTATATTCTCAGCGGGATATATATTGTAGAACCAGCTGAAGAAGCAGTGGTAAAACGGTTTGGTCGCTATGTGCGAACAGAAGGTCCAGGGCCGCACTGGATACCGCGTTTTATTGAAACGGTCGATGTTGTTGATGTGATGCGGGTTGAGACCACCACCCATGGGGGCGAAATGTTAACCATGGATGAAAATATTATAGATGCTAAAATTGCAGTGCAATATCGTATTAGTAATGCTCGCGATTATTTATTTAATTTAACCAATCCAGAGGAAAGTTTAAAGCAAGTGTCTGAAAGTGCCTTACGAGCGGTGGTAGGGCAATCTTCTTTGAATGAAATTCTTACCACAGGACGAGCTGAGATTACCAGAAAAATTCATACCCAAGTACAGTCTATTTTAGATAGCTATAAATCAGGGTTACAAATTTCAGATTTAGCAATGCAGCAAACCAAGCCCCCCGCGGCTGTACAAGATGCATTTGATGATGCTATTAAAGCACAACAAGATGAAGAGCGCTATGTAAATCAGGCACAAGCCTATGCGCGTAAACACGTTCCTATTGCTGAAGGAAATGCCAATCGAATACTAGAAGAAGCCAAGGCATATCAAGAACAAGTTACATTATTAGCACGTGGTGAAACAGCGCGTTTTGCGAAATTATTGCCAGAATATAAGTTAAATCCTAAAGTGATGCGAGATAGAATGTATTTAGATACGATGCAACAAGTCTATTCTAATACGAGCAAAGTTTTGGTTAATGTGCAGGGAAACAACAATATCATGTATCTTCCGCTGGATCGGATGATGCAAAATGTGCACCCTAAGCAAAGCAAAATTTCAGATTTAGATGAATCCACACCCAAAGCTTCTCCTGTGCAGACCGCGCAACCAGCAGTAGCAGCGCTGCCAACTTCCCCTAATCGCCCAACCTATGGAGACATAGAGCGTTTAAAATATACTCAAAATGAGGGACATAATTCATGAAAGCGATAAAATCTTCTTCGTTTATTTTGATTTTTTTAATCTGTATTATCGCATTTTTTAGTGTGTTTGTAGTTGAGCAAACACAGCGTGCAATTATACTACGCCTTGGTAACATACAAACAGACTCTAACGGAAAAGTTGAAATTATAGGCCCGGGTTTACATTTTAAAGTCCCTTTAATTGATAGCGTTAAGTATTTTGATGTTCGTATTCAAACCTTAGATATTTCTTCTTCTCGTATTCCAACAGAAGAAAAGAAAGAACTCATTGTAGATTTGTTTACTAAATGGCAAGTGCAAGATTTTGCTAATTTTTTTAAAGCAACGGGTGGCAATGCCGCCCGTGCAGAGACGTTATTAAAAGAAAAAACGGTAGATGGCTTGCGCGCTGAAATTGGACGTCGTAAATTGAGCGAGGTTGTCAATCGTGATCGGCAAAAAGTAATGGAAAAAGTAAGAGATGATGTTCGCAAAACGGCAAAAACCTTAGGAATAGAGGTCATTGATGCTCGGATTGTCAGCATGAATTTACCAAAACAAGTGAGTGAATCTGTTTTTGGATTAATGCGTACCGAGCGTAATCGCATTGCTACAGAGCATCGTGCTAAAGGGCAAGCTCGCGCTGAAACGATACAAGCCGAAGCAGACAAACAGGTTACTGTGATTTTGGCTCAAGCGAATCGACAATCTAAAGAGCTTAAGGGCGCAGGCGATGGGGAAGCGGCTTTGATATTTGCCAATGAGTATAAAAAAGATCCAGAATTTTATCGTTTCTATAGAAGTTTACAGGCTTATCGCGAAACTTTTAATGACAAAGAAACGATGTTAGTAATTAAGCCATCAGAGAATGCATTTTTTGATTATTTTAATAAGACAGAAAAATAGATCATTCATTAAGGTAAGGGGAGAGGTTTTGGTGCCAAGGAGAGGACTTGAACCTCCATAGAGTTTCCTCTACAAGTACCTGAAACTTGCGTGTCTACCAGTTTCACCACCTCGGCAACCATAATCAGATTATCAGGATACGAATAAAGATGTCAAATAAAAAAGATCCATTTTATGAGCGCGAAGCTGAGTTTTACGAGAACCCTATCGCGAGTCGAGAATATATTTTACAAGTCATCCTTGATCAAGGACAGCCTTGTTCTCGTGAATTTTTAGAAAATCACTTTAAATTAAAAACAGAAGAAGCACAAGAAGCATTACGCAGACGTTTAAATGCAATGCTTCGAGATTCTCAATTATGTAAAACTAAAGCTGGATTTACCGCTTTAACGTTACTAAAAGAAGTAACAGGTACATTAGTGCTACAACGTGATGGATTTGGTCGGGTCATGCTAGAGGAAGCACATATCGATGAGAATGATGAAGCATTTGTTAAAATTTTACCCCGCGATATTCGTGGGTATTATGATGGGGATGTATTACGAGTTCGTATTGTTCGTTATGATTTTGATGGAGAGCCTATTGGAGAAATTGCCGAGCTCATCGAGGCTAAATCAATTCAAGTAGTGGGTCGTTTAGTTTGCGAACCAGAACAAAATTGGGTCATCCCTTTAGAGCGGAAATATACTCAAGATATTTTAATTGCTAAAGATCATCTTTTCAAGGCTCAAGATGGCGATATTGTGGTTGTGAAACTAATTCGTTCGATTCCTGTGATGGGCAAAGAAGTGCCCATTGGAGAGGTTATTGAATTACTAGGCGATCCACAAACGCAAGGTATTGAAATTAAAATGGCCATTCGGAAATTTCAGGTGCCAGAAATTTTTCCTAAAGAGGTTGAAAAAGCAGCAAAGAAATTTGGAAAATCGGTCACTGATCTCTCTAAAAAAGGGTGCGTGGATTTGACCGATCTCCCCTTTGTAACTATAGATGGAGAGGATGCCAAAGATTTTGATGATGCGGTCTATTGTGTTGCAGCTCCTGATGGAGGCTGTTCTTTGTTTGTTGCCATTGCAGATGTCAGCCATTATGTTAAGCCGGGTTCTGATCTAGATATAGAAGCCAAAAATAGAGGCAATTCAGTCTATTTCCCTGGTTTTGTAATCCCTATGCTACCAGAAAATTTATCAAATGGTTTGTGTTCTTTAAAACCAAAAGTGGAACGTTTAACTTTAGTATGTGAAATGTTCTTAGATAACAAAGGTCATATTACGCGTTCTAAATTTTATAGAGCCGTGATTCTTTCTGCAGCGCGCTTAACGTATACTGAAGTGGCTAAAATTTTAGAAGGCGATCCTAAATTATCAAAACGCTATAAAGAACGGCTAACGGAGATACAGCAATTACATGCTGTGTATGCATTACTCAAAGCGCAGCGTGAATTAAGAGGGGCGATTGATTTTGAAACGGTTGAAACTCAAATTTTATTTGATACTGTCGGTAAGATTGAAACTATTTTACCTACTCAACGTAATATTGCGCATAAAATTATAGAAGAATGCATGTTAGCCGCAAATGTGGTGTCTGCTCGTTTTTTAGCGCATCATAAAGTGCCTACTTTATATCGTGTGCACCGAGCTCCTCCTGCAGAAAAACTCAAAGCAGTCAGAGAATTTTTAAGTGAATTAGGATTAGATTTAAAAGGCGGGCAAACTCCTAGTCCTAAAGATTATGCGCATTTAATGAGCAGTATTCAAAACAGAGAGGATAAGCATGTCATTGAAACGGTTTTATTACGTTCGCTCTCCCAAGCAGAGTATGCGCCTCAAAATGAGGGGCATTTTGGGTTAGCCTATGCTGCTTATTTACATTTTACATCTCCTATTCGTCGTTATCCTGATTTAATAGTACACAGACAAATTGTGAGTATTATTCAAAAAGAACAAGCAGAGAAACCAGAAAATCTCAAAACGGTATTTGAGCAGTTGGGATTACACTGTTCAGTAACCGAGCGAAGAGCAGATGAGGCCACTCGAGATGCGATGATGGCTTTAAAATGTCATTATATGCAAGATAAAATTGGGGAGATTTTTTTAGGTAGAATCACTGGCGTAACCTCATTTGGTCTTTTTGTTGAATTACAATCTCTCTATATTGATGGATTAGTGCATGTAGCAACGCTAGGAGACGATTATTATTTCTATGAGCCTTTTAAGCATCGCATGATAGGAGAACACACTCGCGAAATCTTTAAATTAGGGGATGCTTTAGAAGTGAAAGTTATTAAAGTAGATGTAGATGATAAAAAAATCGACTTAGAAATTATTCGCAAACAAAATTCGACTACCAAAGATAAATCAAAAAAAGATAAATCAAAAAAAGATAAATCAAAAAAAGATAAATCAAAAAAATCAGGCAGTAAAAAATGAGTACACATAAAATTTTATTCGGCATTCATCCCGTAGCACAAGCCGTAACAGAACAAGCTGATCAGATTCTGGGGTTATATTGGGATAAAGATAGAGGCGACACACGCATTCAAAATATTATTGATGCTGCTAAAAATCAAGATATTAAAATTTCTGTAGTGACTAAAGAAAAATTAGAAACCATGTCTGATTCAAAAAATCATCAAGGGATTGTTGCGCGTTTAGCGCCAGCACAAGACTATAGTGAAAATGATGTTTTACAATTGATTGAAAATACTAAGCAGGCACTGATCGTGATTTTAGATTGTGTACAAGATCCTCATAATTTAGGAGCGTGTATGCGATCTGCTTTAGCCTTAGGCGCAACTGCTTTGGTTTTTCCTCAAGATAGATCCTGCCCTGTTAATGCCACGGTGAGTAAAGTAGCATCAGGCGCAGCTGAAAAATTACCTTTTGTAGCAGTCAAAAATCTTGCTCGATTTATGCAAACGCTCAAAGAAGCAGGGGTGTGGTGTATAGGGATGAGCGTAGATACTGATACCGTATTACAAGAGATTGACTTAACAGGCTCTATTGCTTTAGTAATGGGCTCAGAAGGAAGTGGCTTGAGGCATTTAACAGAAAAAAATTGCGATTATCTAGCTAAAATTCCTTTAATAGGTCCGATGGAAAGTTTAAATGTCTCGGTTGCAACTGGGATTAGTTTGTATGAAGTTGCTCGTCAAAGAGGATGCGGGGTACCTAAGTGAGTTTATCCCATTTCGATGGGATCGACATCAATAGACCAACGTAGTCTTTTTGCTAGTGTGTGTAACCTTGGATAGTTATTATCTAATGTGATTACACGGAGTTGTTTTAAAAGTTGATGTAAAGAAGCGCGATCTTGGCTTTGTAATAATAATTGGAATCTAAAATTATTTTGGCGTTTGGGCATGGGTGCAGGTACGGGGCCCAATACACTGATAGTGGGTAGTGCTATTTTTTTTAAAGCTTGTTTGAGTTCATTGAAAAATTCCTCAGGTAAACTTGGGTTAGTAGCACTGGCGCGTAATAAAGCAAAGTGTGAAAAAGGAGGCAGAGCACATTCTTGTCTTTGCACTAATAAGGTGTTAGAAAAAGCTTGATAATTTTGCTGAGCCATACTTTGAATGAGACCATTTTCTGGGTGACACGTTTGTAAAATAACGCTCCCTTTACGAGCGCCTCGACCCGCGCGTCCAGCAACTTGAGTAATTAATTGCCCCATACGCTCTACCGCTCTAAAATCAGTGCTAAACAATCCGCCATCCACATCTACAATAGCAACCAGCGTGACATTTGGAAAATGATGGCCTTTTGCTAATAATTGAGTGCCAATTAATATTTGGGCATCGCCTGTAGTGATTTGTGTTAATTTGCTTTGCAACGTGCCTTTTCGGGCAGTGGTATCTTTATCAATACGAACCTGTGTTTTATTTGGAAATAAAATTTGTAAGGTTTCTTCTATTTTTTCTGTCCCGGTTCCAAGGGCTCTAATATTGGGACTTGCACAGGCCTGACAGACTTTGGGGATAGGCAGTTGAGCTTCACAATGATGACATCGTAGGCGTTGCATGCCTCGATGATAAGTCAAGCGTGTGTCACACCGTTTACATTGTGCAAACCATCCACAATCAAAACACATCCAAGCGGTTGCATAGCCTCGTTGATTTAAAAAAACAAGCACTTGTCCCTTTTCTTCTAGGTGTTTTTCCATATTGGAAATTAATTGATTAGATAAGCCCCCTTCTAATTTTTTATGGCGAATATCTATAATAGTTAATTCGGGTAGTTGTGCATTACCGGCGCGATTAGGCAAGAAAAGAGGGGTATATTTTTTTTGATTTGCATTATGTAATGATTCAAAAGAAGGAGTGGCAGAGCCTAATATAATCGGAATGTGCTGTTGTTGCGCTAATAACACCGCCATATCTCTTGCAGAATATCGAAATCCTTCTTGTTGCTTAAAAGAGGCATCATGTTCTTCATCGATAATAATCAGGCCTAAATCTTGGATAGGTAAAAATAAGGCTGAGCGTGTTCCAATGATAATTTTAATTTTACCATCTTTAATAGCACACCAACTAAGTAATCGTTGTTTATCAGTCATTTGAGAATGATAAAGCGCAATGGGTTCATTAAAGCGCATTTGAAATCGTTCTAAAGTCTGGGGGCTGAGTGCAATTTCAGGAATTAAGATTAAAACTGATTTTTGATTATCTCGTATGGTTTGAATTGCTTGTAAATACACTTCCGTTTTCCCACTGCCTGTAATGCCTTCTAATAAAAAACAATGAAAGGTATTGTGTGCTTTTTGTAGCTGCTCAACAGCGTGATGTTGCTCAGGGTTTAATGTTGGGATCGCTGGTGCGCTGAACACGGGGGGGGTGAGTATTTTGCTATACTCTTGCTCAGATAAAAGCGGTTTTCCTTTGCGCAAAGCAAGTGGCAATCCGGTTTGGATGACCTCTCCCAAGCTATGGTGATAATACTGGTGTGCTTTAAGCAGTAAATTCCAAGTGTTAGGGGGAAATAAGGGGGATTGATCTATAAGATGTAAAATAGATTTAAGCTGATCTTGGTTAAAAGTGGTAGAGCCATAGGCAATGACAAATCCGATTTGAGTGCGTCTGCCAAAGGGGATCTGCACCCGAGCCCCTAAAGGAATAGCCTCAAGGGGAGTATTATCGGGTGGCAAATAATCAAATAAGGTATATAACGGATTGAGTACTGCAATTTTTAATACAGAATGACTAGTTACGTTAGGCATAAGCCGCAAGCATAAATAATCCAATTACACAGCCCAGTGATAAAAGCCATGCCAATGATCTTAGATTGGAGCGATCAACCACATAAAAAAAGCCATACAATACACGTAATGTTAAAAAGCTTAGCGCTACAATATCAATATATTGTTGATTGGCATCGAGTTGTTGGGCAAAAATGACTGCTACAGCGAAGGGTGGGAAAATTTCAAAAGAGTTGAGTTGCACCCAATGGGCTCTTTTGCGCCATCCCTCTAACTGATCTAAGAATTCTCTTGGACGTTTATTGCTGTAATCTGGATGGGCGGCTTTAGCCAGAACTGTGAAGAAATAAGGGAGTAAAAAAGCTGCAAATACATACCAGTAAGAGTAAGTCATCTTTATACCTCATTATAAATTATAAAGTAATATTCAAGAATAATGTCACAGTTTATTGTACCATTCTTTAAAAGAAAATGTATAAAAAAGCAAGAAAAGCTTGCTTTTTTGTCATAAAAAGCACACAATATTTCCTGATCAAATTTTATAGTGTTTATTTGGTAGTTAATTTGTAGGAGTTTTAGTGATGGCTAACGGTAATAAAGGGTCTGTACAACGTACATGGGTACAACGTTTTTTTAGTGCTGCAACCGCTCGTACTACGGGCTGGACGGATTCCATTAAAAGCATGTTTTTCTTACTACTAATAGGGGCTATTTTTGCTGCTATTCCTATTGTGACAGGTTTTATGACAGTCACAGCTTTAAGTTACGTAACTGCATTTACAGTCAGTGTCTTGGCTCTTATGGCATTGGCGTTGTTCAATCATTGTTTTGCTGCCGCATTAGAGGGATTAAAATTAAAGGCTCAGCCACCCTTGGACCGTGACAACCCAGAATCCCATGCCGGTATAAATTTCATAGACCTGGTTGATAAATTATCTACTGCTGCTATCAATCACGAAGCGCAAAAAGCTGAAAAGGAAAACAGAAAGCCGAAAAAATTTCCAAAGCCAGGGAAGATAACGATCGCTGTGTTTACCAATGCGCATAGTCAAAAAGTGATCTCTGCTTCACGTCTGTTTGGTTCATGCGCACTTTTTATACCCACGGGATTAATCGACGAGCATGTCAAGCTTACTGAGCAAGAAATTGGTGCGCTTATTATGGTTGAATTATTAAAAAGACGTAACGCAGGTGCGCGTCGTGGTTTTTTTAATACGTGTGCGAAGATAGGGCTCTCTTTTATGCAGCTTATAGAAAATTGTTTTGAGTCACCTTATATGTTAGTTCGTTTATTTGGATATGCATCAGGCCCATTGCAATTTTTCTTACTGTATGAGAAATCCTGTAGTCGAACCTATCATTTTGAAGCGATGAAGGATGCGATTGAGGTAGGGAGAGAGCCCTTTAAAAAGGCTTTAATAAGCGCTTATACCAAAATTGGAAAGCCGACATACGATCTTGATAAAAAATTACTGCCTCAGCGACCTTTGAAGATAGCGCTTTCTGCAGACAACAAAGCGGCAAAGGCTGCGAAAAAAGCGAAGCAATGGAAAATACAGAGCGTGTCGAAAAAATATGCAAAGGAATTTTATAAATTTTGTGACAAAACTGTGACTCAGGTAGGAAAAGGAGTAACTGAAATTTTTTCTGATACGCCTGCTGCGACTCATACGAAGGACTTTTTGAATGCGTTAACGCCGTGTACACTTGAGTTAAAGAAAGCATTCAATCCTCTGAATTTACAACAGAACGTACTAGCTGTCAGGAAAAGCACGCGAAAAAAATATCCAAATACACTGATTGTGACGATTTTAAATCCTGATTCGGAGGAGGCAGTGCCGACACAATCATCCTATCGCATTAAGATAGATAAGATGCCAGCAACGTGGGATACAAAATCTATACAAACTATAGAACAAGAAATTATGGATAAGACAGCAGCAAACATCCGTACTCAATATAATTTGGAAATTAACTTATATGCTCACTGTAAGATACCTAAGGAGCTAAAAAGCTTATCAACTGGTCCCAAGCAGAATCATGATCATACACATGGATGTAAACCACTTTCGCTCGCTGCTAGAGCAGCAGATAGCTGGGGGGGGGCGGCGTCCAACGCCTCTTGCAGAGCAATCAAAGAGCCCAAGACGAAGAAAAACAGGATATAAAAACCGATAATGGATAAAATAACTCTTGGACATAGATAATTTAGAAAATAAGCATCCATTGCCTGAAATTGTAGATACACAGCCTTTAGTAGATACCCAGGTGTTTCATATTGAGGCTGTGGATCTTAAATTTAGTAATGGTGCATTACGTCGATTTGAGCGTTTTGTGTATTGGCCTGAAGGGGTGGTCATGGTGGTGCCCATGCTCAATGAGGATACCGTATTACTCATTAGAGAATACTGTGTTGGCGTGCATGCATATCACCTTACCTTGCCTAAGGGTAAAGCAGATAAACAAGAAACGCCACTGGTTGCTGCTAATCGTGAATTGCAAGAAGAAGTAGGATATGCTGCCAATAAGCTCACTATGTTACGCTCGCTGACTAATTCTCCGAGTTATTCATCTACTCAGATGCATATTGTTTTAGCCCAAGATTTATATCCTTCTGTTTTATTAGGCGATGAGCCTGAACCCATAGAAGTCATCCCTTGGCCTATTGCAAAAATTCCAGAATTAATCCTGCGTCCAGATTTTAATGAAGGACGTGCCATTGCCGCCCTATATTTAGCCCAGCTTTATTTAAATAAATTATAATCGACTATACTCCTATCTATATGGATAGGATGGATATAGAAGCATTGGCTGCAGAGGTTTATTTAATTGCTGAAAAAGCCGGTATAGCGATTGTTCAAGGCTTAAACAATGCTATTGAAATTACTTATAAAGTAGATCGTTCTATTGTCACCAATTTAGATAGGCTAGCCAATCAAATTATTGTTCAGAGATTACAGTCGATCTCTGATTATCCTATTTTATCTGAAGAACAAATAATACCCCCCTATGAAGAGCGTGCAGGTTGGTCACATTATTGGTGTATTGATCCTTTAGATGGAACCAAAGATTTAATTGAAGGTACAGGAGAGTACACGGTTAATATTGCTTTGATTAGCAATCATAGGCCAGTATTAGGGATTGTGTATGTGCCTGAACAAAAAATAGGATTTTTAGCCACCAAAGACGCCGCTTATAAAATTGATGCGCAGTATCATAAAATACCAATGCATACTCGCTCAAAAAATCAAGCCGACTGGATAATAGCATTGAGTCGTTTTCATCATGGTAATCAGGCTATTTTGGATAAAATGGCGTGCTTGCCGGGCGCAACTGTAAAGTTGATGGGGAGCTCTTTAAAAATATGTCAAATAGCCGCAGGTGAAATAGATTGTTATCCAAGAATAGGTTCTATGCATGACTGGGATTTGGCTGCTGCCCACATTATTTTAGAAGCGGCTGGAGGGGGATTATTTGATTTAACTTTTCAATCCTTGGCTTACAATACTCAAGCATCTTTGCTTCAACCTTCGTTTATTGCAGTGGGTGATCTTAATGCTGACTGGAGTTCAGTTTTGCAATATTACCCTGTGGATAACATTGTGGATTAAATAAATAAAATGAAAAGTTTGAATGAAAGATTGCTATAAAATGTAAAATATTTACGTTTTAAAAAATATAAAATTTAATAAAAATCAACATATTATATTTCTATTAAATCTTAGGTGTTATGATTACTATAGTTTTTTATGCTTAGTTTGAATTCTAAAAGATCTGTGTACAACTTATTTTGTAAGGTGGTGGCCCGACCTGGAATCGAACCAGGGACACAGGGATTTTCAGTCCCTTGCTCTACCAACTGAGCTATCGAGCCTCTTGAGAAGCATCACGGCATTAATGTATGCTAATTTATGCTTATTTGTCCTACGAGTCAAGTATTTATATATTTTTTTCTGGTATATAGCCAGCTGGCTTTTCAGCTCCGCCTTCAAATAAGAATTTTTGAAGTTCATTTTCCAAAAATTTTCTCACTTGGGGATCAATTAAGTTTAAGCGTTTTTCATTAATCAGTAAAGTTTGATGTGCCACCCATAATTGCCAGGCTTCTTTAGAGATGGCATTAAGAATTTTTTGACCCAACTCCCCAGGGTAAGGAGCTCGTTCAAGGCCTGGCGCCTCTTTTTGGAGTTTAAGACAATACACTATATGGGACATGGGTTTCTCGTTCTAATTGGGTTATTAATTCAGTTATTAAAATTTTATGAGGGGCCGGCAGGCCCAGTTGTTTTGTGCTTGATAGTGTATACCATTCATACTGATTTTGCATAATCTGAAGGGGGGCGACAGTGCAGCGCGCTAAAATAGTGTCATAATTCAAATGATAATGCGTAAAGGTATGTCTGCGCCTATTTTTTTTGGAAATGATTCTAAATTGTAAATCTAAGGCTTCTAGATTAAATAACTCAGGTAAACACCATAATCCGCCCCAAATGCCTTTGGCGGGACGTTTGTGTAATAAGATTTTATTTTCTTGATTAAAAACCATCAGAAATTCGGTGTGTTTTGAGGGTTTGTTTTTGGTGGGTTTAG
The DNA here is from genome assembly GCA_947478905.1 of Coxiellaceae bacterium. Classification (GTDB taxonomy): domain Bacteria; phylum Pseudomonadota; class Gammaproteobacteria; order Berkiellales; family Berkiellaceae; genus CANJXG01. The sequence goes on along the minus strand of CANJXG010000016.1, from coordinate 11,307 downwards.
ATTCAGGATAGTGTTCAATAGTCTTTTGGTTAAAACTCATACAATGCAGGCTGACAGGGCATTGCTCACACAAAGGACGCTTGCTTTTGCATACCAATGCCCCTAAATCCATAATACCTTGGGTGTAGTCATTAGCACGTACTAAAGGAGTAGTAAGTTCACTAACCTTCCATAAATTTTCTTCTACAGATTTGAGCCCGGGCCATCCAACAAGACTGTAAAAACGACACAAGACGCGTTTGACATTGGCATCTAAAATCGGAGCACGAATATCATAGCTTTGGGCTAAAATCGCTGCTGCAGTAGATTTGCCAATCCCAGGAAGGGCTTTTAAGGCATCGATATCGGCTGGCAGGGTAGCATTATAGTGCTCTACTAAAATATGAGCGGTTTTATGGAGATTGCGGGCTCTGGCGTAATACCCAAGACCAGCCCATAGTGCAATGACATGATCAAGCGGGGCTTGTGCAAGGCTTTCAATAGTGGGAAAAGTCGCTATAAATTTTTTAAAATAAGGAATAACGGTGGCAACTTGGGTTTGTTGCAACATAATTTCAGAAAGCCAGATAGAATAAGCTGATTTTGGATTTTTCCACGGTAGCGATTTACGGCCATAGAGATCATACCATTTTAGAATGTGTTCGCCAAACCAGGGGGGAGGCAGTTGAGGCTGTGTCACGATATCTTACTCATTTTATTTTAATCTAGCATTATACTAGAATTAGATACGGTTTGTGAGTAAAATTAAAACTATTTTAGTTTCACCATTTTAGTTTCACCATTTTAGTTTCACCATGGGAGAAAGCTTAAGTTGACTGATTATCCAAAACGCCCTATTTTAAGTTTTGTTATTCGAAAGGGACGCAGCTCTACGGCTCAAAAATTAGCTATGGAGAATCATTGGCAGCAATATGGTCTGGAATGTCCAGATCATATTGAGCCGGTTGATTTCTTTAAGCATTTTGATGCTGCACAGCCTATTGTGTTAGAAATTGGCTTTGGTATGGGACATTCTTTATTAGAACAAGCTATACAATCGCCTCACCAGCAGTTTGTGGGTATTGAAGTACATCCTCCCGGTATTGGAAAATTACTCAATGGTATTGCAGAACATAATTTAAAAAATATTCGTATTTTTAAAAGCAATGCCATAGAGGTCCTCCAACGAGCCATCCCAGAGAGTAGTTTAAGCTGTGTGCAATTGTTTTTTCCAGACCCTTGGCATAAAACACGTCATCATAAACGTCGATTAGTCCAAACTGACTTTATAAATTTAATTGCTCAAAAATTAAAATCTAATGGGGTGTTTCATTTGGCAACCGATTGGGCAGAGTACGCAGAGCATATGCGTAGTGTCTTTGAACATAATCCTTATTTCAAGCCAAGCAACCAGAGCGAGCTGGCTGAATTAATTAAAAATCGTCCTACGACGAAGTTTGAAAAAAGAGGCATACGTTTGGGGCATGTCATCTCAGATTTAGCATACAGTAGGCTATAATAAACTAAATCTACTCAATTATAATCAATATAAATTATTACAGCAGGAGCAAGCGTGTTAGGAATAGAAGGATTAACGCCAGATATATTTTTGGTTTGTTCCATTATTGTCTTGACGATTATTCTATTTTTAACCGAAATAGTGAGTGTGGATGTGGTTGCATTTCTTATTTTAGTTTTATTAGGCGTCACCGATTTAGTCCCTTCTGACATATTATTTTCAGGCTTTTCTAGTGATGCCGTGATTTCTTTGATTGGCATTATGATAATAGGCGCGGGCTTAGAACGTAGTGGTATAGTGAATATGATTAGTGATTATATTTTACGTATAGGGCACGATCAAGAATCCCGCATTTCATTATTGCTTATGGGCAGCGCAGGCATTTTATCCGGCTTTATGCGCAGTGTAGGAACGGTGGCTTTATTTTTACCGATTATCACGCGTATTCGGCGTCAAACGGGTATTGCCAAAGTGCAATTTTTATTACCCGTTGGATTTTGTGCTATTTTAGGAAGTACTTTAACAATGGTGGGTACAGGACCTTTAATTTTATTAAATAGTTTATTAAAAAGTTTAGGTGGTTTAGTAGATGCTCAAGGTCATCCAGTGGAACCATTAGGATTGTTTTTTGTTTTTCCAATAGGCTTAGCCTTGCTAGCGACTGGGATTGTATATTTTGTGTTTTTTCATAAATTTATTTTAACTAAAATACCTCGTAAAACACGCTTGCATCATGGCATTTTAGAATACTTTAAACGGACTTATCATGTAGGGGGCAATTTTTGTGAGCTTAAAGTGCCCCTGAGCAGCCCTTTGTGCAATAACACCTTAATTCAATGGGAATCTTTATTAGATCCAGAAATTGCGGTGATTGGTATTAAGCATGGTTTGCTTGCGCAAATGCCTCCGCTTCGCATAACAGAAATTAAAGCAGGCTCTGTGATTGCGTTGTTAGGCCCCGAAGCGAAAGTAAAACTTTTTGCAGAACAATATGGGCTGCATTTTTTTAATTATTTAAAAAGTTTTAAAATGTATTTTAATGCTGCGATTGGAGGTCTTTGTGAAGCCGTAGTGCCCCCTAGTTCTGAATTAGTAGGGCGAGCGTATAAAGAGCTTCGAATGCGCCGCGGTTTTGGTATTCAAGTTTTAGCGGTCCACAGAGGGGAAAAAACCCGTAGAGGGCAAGAGCTCTCGGATTTAACTTTAAAATCAGGCGATACTTTAGGAATGATTTGTAACTGGGATGCATTGGCAAAATTAGAAAGTAATCCTGATTTTGTGGTGGTGACTACAGATTATCCTCGAGAGCAATATGATACGGATAAAGCAGGAGTATCTTTAGGTTTTTGTTTGCTTACCGTGGTGTTACTCATATTTAGTAATATCCCTGCAACGATTTGTTTATTAATTAGTGCAGTAGGAATGATTTTTTCTGGAGTGCTCAGTACCGATGAAGCTTATACCGCGATTAGTTGGAAAACCGTATTTTTATTAGCCGGGTTGATTCCTTTAGGGTTAGCAATGCAAACGACAGGCGCGGCACTCTGGATGACCAGTTATTTTTTATCTACGTTTGCAACCGTCCAGCCTTGGGCAATTGAACTGGTTTTAGCGGTGAGTGCTACCTTGTTTTCACTCGTGATTTCTAATGTCGGAGCCACTGTTATTTTGGTACCTATGGCAGTTCAGCTTGCCCTGAGCACAGGATCTGATCCTCGGATGTTTGCTTTGATTGTGGCCATTTCAACGTCTAATTCTTTTATTTTGCCAACCCATCAAGCTAATGCTTTAATATCAGGGCCTGGCCGATATACGGTAGTAGATTTTATTCGAGCAGGTGCTGGATTATCAGTATTATTTATTTTAGTGGTATTGATTGGGTTAAATATAATGTTTTGATATTTTGGAGATGATATGCAACAAGATTATTGGATTTCTCCTTCTCTTTTATCAGCCGATTTTGCGCGTTTAGGAGAAGAAGTCGATGCCGTTGTGGCAGCAGGTGCTGATCTTATTCATTTTGATGTGATGGATAATCATTATGTCCCTAATTTAACGGTGGGCCCTTTTGTGTGTCAGGCGTTAAAAAATTATGGACTTACACTACCCATTGATGTGCATTTAATGGTAAAGCCAGTAGATGCTTTAATTGCTAGTTTTGCTCAAGCAGGCGCTACGTATATTACTTTTCATCCTGAAGCTTCAGATCATATTGATAGAAGTTTAGCGCTTATTAGAGCATCAGGTTGTAAAGCTGGGTTAGCTTTTAATCCGGCAACGCCTTTGAATATTTTAAAATATGTTATGGATAAACTAGATATGATTTTAATTATGTCGGTGAATCCTGGTTTTGCAGGGCAATCTTTTATTTGGAATACTTTAGAGAAAATACAAGAGGCCCGTGCCTTAATCGACAGTAGCGGTTGTCGTATTCGTTTGGCCGTCGATGGTGGGGTTGGCGTGAATAATATACGAGAAATTGCCCAGTGTGGTGCCAATACTTTTGTTTCAGGCTCTGCTATTTTTAAATCTGATGACTATGCAAAAACCATTGCATCAATGCGATCAGCCCTTGCTCATAAATAGGAAAAAAACATGGAAGATTTTCTAAAATTAGATAATTTATTAACAGAAGAAGAAAAACTCATTAGGCACACCGTACGTTTGATGGTAGATACGAAAGTGATTCCCTTGATGTCCGATGCTTATGAAAAAGGAATATTTCCGTTAGAATTAATTAAAGAATGTGCCAATATGGGCTTATTTGGTATGACTTTGTCTGCCCAATGGGGGGGGAGTGATGCCTCTCAAGTTGCCTATGGATTAGTGTGTCAAGAATTAGAGCGAGGAGATACTGGCTTAAGAAGTTTTGTTTCTGTGCAAAGTTCACTGTGTATGTATCCTATTTATCAATATGGAAGTCAGGCACAAAAAGAAAAATATTTGCTTAAAATGGCTACAGGAGCATTAATTGGGTGTTTTGGGTTAACCGAGCCCAATGCAGGGTCTGATCCCAGTAGTATGACCACGCGCGCCAAAAAAGTACCCGGGGGGTATCGTATTAATGGGAGTAAACTATGGATAACCAATGCCACTATAGCAGAGGTAGCTATTGTATGGGCCAAAATAGAAGACGATAGTATTCGGGGTTTTATTATTGAAAAACCCGCTTTTAAAGCTAATGAAATTAAGCATAAATTATCACTTCGCGCTTCTATTACAGGAGAGTTAGTGTTTGAAGATTGTTTTGTGCCGCAAGAAAATCTTTTGCCAGGATCAGATATTGGATTACTGGCGCCTTTGGCATGTTTGACCAAAGCACGTTATGGTATTGCATGGGGTGTGATAGGGGCGGCCATGGCGTGTTATGAAAAAGCACTAGAGTATACTAAGCAGCGCGTTCAATTTAAAAAGCCGCTTGCCAGTTTTCAATTAGTGCAAAAAGATTTAGTAGATATGTTTACTGAAATTGTTAAAGCACAATGTTTGAATTTGCAATTAGGAAGATTACATGATCATAATCAGCATACCTATGTGATGGTGTCTCTTGCTAAAATGAATGCCTGTAAAGAAGCATTAAAAATTGCACGTATGGCTAGAAATTTACTGGGGGCCAACGGCATTAGTTTAGAATATGATGTGATTCGACATATGGCAAATTTAGAATCAGTGTTTACCTATGAAGGTACCGATAATATGCATCATCTGATTGTGGGTAGATATTTAACCGATTTGGATGCATTTCAATAAAGGGCCATTGTAGGCCCTTTATACCGAAAATAACAGGTTAGGCAGTATCGATACGTTTGTATTTGATGCGATGCGGTTGAGTATTATGGGCGCCTACGCGTAGTACTCTATCTTCTTCATATTCAGTATAGCCGCCTTCAAAAAAGCGCACTTCACTATCGCCTTCAAAAGCCAAAATATGGGTTGCGATTCTATCTAGGAACCATCTGTCATGCGAGATAACCATAGCAGAACCTGGAAAACCTGATAAGGCTTCTTCTAGGGCTCTTAATGTTTCTACATCTAAATCATTGGTCGGTTCATCCAAAAGCAATACATTACCGCCTTTTCTTAACAGTTTGGCTAAGTGCACGCGATTACGCTCTCCGCCTGAAAGCTTACCAATTTGTTTTTGTTGGGAAGCGCCTTTAAAATTAAAACGGCCTACATAAGCACGAGAAGGGAAACTAAATTGGCCAACAGTTATAAAATCAAGTCCATCGGAAACTTCTTCCCACACATTTTTACTATCATCCAAAGAATCACGACTTTGATCAACATAGGCTAAATCAACCGTATCTCCGGTAATGACTTCTCCTGAATCAGGTTCAACACTCCCGGTTAACATTCTAAAAAAAGTGGTTTTTCCTGCGCCATTGGGCCCAATAATTCCGACAATAGCCCCTCTTGGTACCGTAAAGGATAGATTATTAATTAAACATTTATCACCCATGACTTTACTGATATTTTTAATATCAAAAACGGTGCCTCCTAAACGAGGCCCAGGGGGAATAAAGAGCTCATTGGTGGCTTGACGCTCTTCTTGCGTTTCTTGTGCCATCATGGCTTCAAAATTATTGATTCGAGCTTGGTTTTTGGTTCGACGCCCTTTTGGAGATTTACGTATCCATTCTAATTCTGCTTTAATGGTTCGTTGATGAGAAGCATCTGAGCGTTCTTCTTGCGCTAAGCGTTGCTCTTTTTGTTCTAACCAATTGCTATAATTTCCTTCAAAAGGAATCCCACGCCCTCTATCTAACTCTAAAATCCATCCAGCGACATTATCTAGGAAATACCTATCATGCGTTACTGCAATCACTGTACCTGGAAAATCTTTTAAAAAGCTTTCTAACCAAGCTACACTTTCTGCATCTAAATGGTTGGTTGGCTCATCTAATAACAGCACATCTGGGGCGGAGAGCAATAATTTACATAAAGCAACTCGGCGTTTTTCTCCCCCTGAAAGGGTGGAGATATCCGCATCCCATGCTGGTAATCTCAGCGCATCTGCTGCAATTTCTAATTTCCTATCTAATTCCCATGCACCAGCAGCATCAATGGTATCTTGTAATTTACCTTGTTTTTCTAAAAGCGCAGACATTTCATCATCGCTCATTTCTTGAGCAAATTTTTCACTAATGGCATCAAATTCATCTAAAAGATCTTTAATATCTTGTACGCCTTCTTCGACATTCCCTCGTACATCTTTATCTAAGTTGAGTTGAGGTTCTTGAGGCAGATAGCCAAAGCGTAGCCCTTTTTGATAGGTGATTTCACCGATATAATCTTTATCTTCTCCGGCAATAATACGTAATAAGGTAGATTTCCCTGAGCCATTGAGTCCTAATAAGCCAATTTTAGCACCGTAAAAAAAAGATAAATGGATGTTTTTTAAGAGTTCAATTTTGGGAGGTACCATTTTGCCTACCCCGGCCATAGAGAAAATAGTTTTATTAGATGACACAGTTAGTTTGCTCGCTCAGTAGAAGATAAAAGAAGATATCTAAAAAATAGATAATGAGAACAATATAGTATCTGATTTTTATAAAAAATGCAAAGTTAAGGGGAGGGATAAAATAAACGAATTTTGTTGATTATTATATATAAATTAGTACATTAGAAGAAAGTTAAGTTACAATAATGCGTTATAACTATTTAAAGAAGGGGGAATTAAACAATGTATAGCAAAAATATGCACATTAAAGGATTTGATGACGAATTATATGCGGCTTTAAAAAAGGAAACGCAACGTCAATCTGAAAGCATTGAGTTGATTGCCTCAGAAAATTTTGCATCTCCCCGGGTTTTAGAGGCACAAGGATCGGATTTAACCAATAAATATGCAGAAGGATATCCTGCAAAGCGATATTATGCCGGATGCGAATATGTTGACATTGCAGAGCAATTAGCTATAGACAGAGTAAAACAACTCTTTGGGGCAGATTATGCCAATGTGCAGCCTCATTCAGGCTCCCAAGCTAATGCCGCGGTGTATATGGCGTTATTAGAGCCAGGCGATGTTATTTTAGGAATGAATTTAGCCCACGGCGGACATTTAACGCATGGCTCCAAAGTTAATTTTTCAGGGAAATTGTATAAGGCTTATCAATACGGTTTAAATTTACAAACTGGGGAAATTGATTATGAAGCAGTAGAGCAATTGGCGTTAGAGCATAAGCCCAAAATGATTATAGCCGGGTTTTCAGCATATTCTCGGATTGCTAATTGGCGGCGTTTTAGAGAGATAGCAGATAAAATAGGTGCTTATTTACTGGTAGATATGGCGCATGTAGCAGGATTAGTGGCTGCGGGAATATATCCTAATCCGGTTTCGATTGCAGATGTGGTTACCTCGACCACTCATAAAACTTTGCGGGGACCAAGAGGCGGAATTATTCTAGCCAAACACAACCCAGAGATTGAGAAAAAATTAAATGCAATGATTTTTCCTGGTACCCAAGGGGGCCCTTTAATGCATGTTATTGCAGCTAAAGCGGTAGCCTTTAAAGAAGCGCTTGAGCCAGAATTCAAAGTATATCAACAACAAGTAGTGCGTAATGCGCAATGTTTAGCAAAAGCCTTACAAGCGCGTGGGTATAAAATCGTTTCAGGCGGGACGGATAATCATCTGTTGTTAGTTGATTTGATTGATAAAAATATTACCGGTAAAGATGCAGATGCGGCTTTAGAAGCTTCTAATATTACTGTTAATAAAAACTCAGTGCCTAATGATCCTTTATCTCCTTTTGTCACTAGTGGCATACGCTTAGGCACTCCTGCGGTGACTACCCGTGGCTTTAAAGAAAAAGAAATGGCACAAATCGGAACGTGGATTGCCAATATTTTAGATACTATACCTAATGCTGAAGTACTTAAAGTAACTATTGAGAATACCAAAAAAGAAGTGATTGCATTGTGCAGCCAATTTCCAATTTATCAACAAGAAAATAGAGATTGAAACTATGCGTTGTCCTTTTTGTTTTGAGCAAGATACCAAAGTGATTGATTCTCGTTTAGGCGGAGAAGGCGAACAAGTGCGTCGTAGGCGAGAGTGCGTGCATTGTCAGGAGCGATTTACTACTTATGAAGCCGCTGAGTTATGTTTTCCTAAAATGGTGAAGCGGGATAATTCCAGAGAGCCCTTTAGTGAAGAGAAATTACGTAAAGGTCTGGTTAAAGCTTTAGAAAAAAGACCGGTAGGGACAGAGCAGATTGAGCAAGCTATTCGAGATATTAAGCGAAAGTTACGAGATACAGCAGAGCGTGAAGTGTCTACGCGAGTATTAGGCGATTGGATTATGGAAGCACTCCAAAATCTAGATCCGGTTGCCTATGTACGGTTTGCTTCGGTATATCGCCGTTTTCAAGATGTGAGTGCATTTGAAAAAGAAATTGAGTTTTTGAGAAAAGAAGGGCGCTCTGATGATGCCTAATACTTTTTTAAAATTCACCTATACTTTTTTGCGAGGCTATAAATGGCCCTTATTGGGCATTATGTTTTTAGCCTCTTTGACCGGTTTTTATGGGACCATCATTTCTTATTTAATTAAAATATTGATTGATACGATTGCCGCTATTGATGTGCAAGACTCCAGTGGAGCGGGTAATATTATTAAAGTCAGTATGTGGCCGGCTATTTTTTTCGTATTAAATTATGAAATGCACGATATTTTATGGCGGGGCGTGGATTATTTAAATTTAAAAACCGCCCCAAAAATAAAAAACCATATCATTGGAGATGTTTTTGCTTATGTGCATAAGCATTCTATTGGGTTTTTTCAAGAAAATTTTGCAGGCACCATATCCAGCAACATTACTATATTGGTTGATAATATTGAAAGAATTATACATAATTCATTGCTGTTTGTTATCACTACCGTTGTGCAATTAATGATTGCTTTGGTTGCGATGTATTCGGTGAATATTATTTTTTGCTTAGGATTATTATCTTGGGTTATTGGATTTTTAATTGTGCGCTTTTTGTTAGCCGCGCGTGCTAAAGCGCTGGCGCACGATTATGCTTTAAGTCAATCTATGGTATCTGGTAAATTGGTTGATAGCTTTCAAGGGGTCGCTCTTGCACGCTTATTTGCGAGAAGTCATTTTGAATCTTTTTATCTTTTAAAATATCTTGAGGTAATGCGAGAAAAATTTATTGCTAAAGAGTGGTTTGTTTTTGTTGTCTCTTTTTGGCAAGGCCTTTCTATTTCTGCATTAATTTCTTTTATGTTATTTTTCTTGGTGAAACTGAGAACCCAAAATTTAGTCTCTATTGGTGATTTTGCCCTTATTTTAGGTTTGGTCTTAACCATTACCAAAAATATGTGGACGCTCACAAAACATATTGATACCATCAATGATGCAATTGGAAAATGTAATCAAAGCCTTAAAATGCTTTTATCTGCTCTTGATATTGAAGATAATCACAATGCTCAAGCATTAAAAGTGATTAAAGGAGATATTGATTTTAAAGCGGTGCAATTTCAGTATCAAGGGGCACAGCCTTTATTTTACAATCAATCTTTACATATTGCATCGGGCGAGCGTGTTGGATTAGTAGGCTATTCAGGCAGCGGTAAATCTACTTTTGTGAATTTAATTTTACGTTTATTTGAAGTGAGCGCAGGGCAAATTTTAATTGATGGTCAAGATATAAAACAAGTTACGCCCTGTTCTTTAAGAAACAATATTGGCATGATCCCTCAAGATCCCGTGTTATTTCACCGTAGTGTGATGGAAAATATTCGATATGGCTCTTTAGAAGCTACTGATCTAGAGGTCATGCAAGCTGCTAAAAAAGCGCAAGCCCATGAGTTTATTCAAAATTTATCTTATGGATATGAAACTTTAGTGGGAGAGCGTGGTATAAAATTATCAGGTGGGCAAAGACAGCGTATCTCCATTGCCAGAGCAATTTTAAAAAATGCGCCGATTCTTATATTAGATGAGGCAACCTCGCAGCTTGATTCAATCACTGAAAATGAAATCCAAGATTCTTTTTGGGCCTTAATGAAAGGGAAAACAACGTTGGTGATTGCGCATCGCCTATCCACTTTATTACACATGGATAGAATTATTGTTTTTGATAAAGGCAAAATAGTAGAAGATGGTACGCATAGTATGCTTTTGGCCAATGGTGGATTATATAAGATGCTCTGGGATGCACAAATTGGAGGGCTGCTGCCTAAAGAAGATAAAGAGTCTAAAAAGATACCTGCATCAGCACTAGATTATTGAAGTAAAATCGAGTATCCTATGGGATTATTAAATTGGGAATATTATTGTGACCTTTAAAAAAATTTCCGCCAGACGAGGCGCTAGACAATTGGCCCTACAAGGGTTATATGCTTGGGAAATGACCGGCAACAGCTTAGGGCTGATTGAAGGGGATTTGCTCTGCGGCCATTATTGTTTATTATTAGATACAGAAGTGCCTGATACTTTTGCCGAAAATGAGAATTACCCTGTTTCTCCTAAATTTTTAGATATTCCTTATTTTAAAGAATTATTACATCAAATTCCGGCTCATAAAGCAGAAATTGATACCATGATCACTCCTTTTATGAGTCGAGAATTAGATCAATTAGGCCCTACCGAGTATGCAATTTTACAAATTGCTGCCTATGAATTAAAATTTCATCCTGAAATTCCCTTTAAAGTGGTAATTAACGAAGCCATTGATTTGACCAAAGAGTTTGGTAGTCAAGATAGTCATAAATTTGTCAATGGTGTCTTAGATAAGATTGCTATACACTTAAAATTAAGAGCCAGCTGATTTTAGCTGGTCTACTTTTTTATGT
>CANJXG010000015.1 GCA_947478905.1 Coxiellaceae bacterium | reverse complement strand
TACCGCCTAAATCAAGAGTTAAAGGTGCAGTGGCGGTATCGCCATCGCCATCGGTCACGGTAGCGGTGGCCGTTAAAGCAACTTTATCATTAGCTAAGGCGATTTGTAAATTATTACCATCGGCAATAATATGGTCGAGCTCAGCAAATTGAGTAAGCGTGACTACTCCAGCGGCATCCACGCCTATTTTAAAGATATTACCAGCTGTAGTGCTACCCACGACTTCTGTTCCTACTAAGTTTAGGGTAATAGCTAAGCCATCACTGCTTAATCCAGAAGTTGCATTGGTAATGCTTAAAGTATATCCGCTTATTACGGTCGTTCCAGGACCATCGGCGCCATAGCTAGGCACAACTGCAGCTAAGAAGACAGTATCAAAGCTGGCAGAGGCGGTATCAGTTGCTGCACCGATCGTATCCGCATCTTGGGTTGTGAGAGTAATAGTATCTGCAATAGGACTAGGGATCATAGTTGGTACATCATTATTGATATTAACACTTAGCCCTGTGGTTAAAGTTACACTATCTCCATCCGAATCGGTAACTACAAATAGATTTGAAAGATTTAAAGTTGTATTTTTTTCATCTCCGGTACCATTATCAATATGCCCATTTAAAGTAAAAGTTAGGTCTCCATTAGGTTCTTTGGTAATAGTAAATACGGGACGACTATCAGTTGTATCTATTCCTATGATAGTCGTACTGTTAACATATAAAAAATCTATGGGATGTGTGTTTTGAGTCAGCCCAGTAGAGGCTCCTGAAATCCCACTATTTAGCGTAATAGTTGGTAGTATATCAGAGCCAGGATTAACTAAGGTTGCTAATTGTGCTGCTGTATAAGTAACAGAGGTTATCGTTTCTCCAACTCCACCATTACCCCCTGCTAATGCATCTTCGTATACGGTTTGAGGAGGCAATATTTCTCCTGTGCCTTTTGGAGTGTCATCAATAAATTTAACACGACTTCCTAGATCTGCAGTAGTAGAAATTGTATTGCCAAATCCATCTGTGACAGTGGCAATTAAATTTAAAACCCCTACGGTCATACCAGTAGAGGTTTCCTCATCTGAAGCCAGACTGGTTGAAGTATGTATAGGGTGAACAATGGCCCGGTATTGTGTGAGCGTTACATCCCCTGTAGCATCAATGGAAATAGTAAAAGCAAAGGTGCCTACAGGTTCTCCTACTACATGTCCTTCTATCAGGCCATTATTATTGATGAGTTCAATAGCTGCTCCGGTACGGGAGTCAAAATAGCCCGATAGGGTTCCATTTACCGTGCTAAGTGCAAAACTAACCGTTCCAGAGTCACTTGTACCCCCTGTAAATAGATCGCCGGCTAGAATAGTAAGTTGCCCTAATGTGCCAGGGAGATCAATTTCACCGAGTGCAGTTTCAGGTATCCCTTCATTAATGAGGAGATCAGCTTGTATGGATAAAGGCGTAATGGTAGGGGGCTCTGGAAGAGGAGGAGGGGGTGGAATGGGGGGTTCTGCTGTTGATAGTGGAAGGACTTCTTCAATAGGTTTGTCTTCAAACACGACTTTATACCCTAAATTTCTCGGAATACTCTGCACCAAGCCATCATGTCCATATGGAGACCATGGGAGATCAGTACTTCCCTCAGAAAGAGTTGCACCCGCCGCAGTTGCTTCTAATTGGGTATATAGTTGAATATCCTCTAATGTCATATGACTAGGCCCGAGTTTTAAATGCTGCAGTAAGATTTTTTCTGAGGCACTAATCGTATTCATTTCCAACTTGTTTTCTAAGAGTCTGATGACTGAAGCTTGTGCTTGTTCTGGTGTTTTTGAGGGTACTTGTGTAGGTTCACTAGGGTTAGTGTTTATAACAGCTTCTTGATTGAGCGCATTATCACTAATTAATGTAAGTGGATCAGAAGGCGTGTTAGGGCTAACAGACATCTCATCTGTTGCTTTTTCTGTATGAGGATTAAGAGCATGCTTGCCATCGATTTTGCTAGAGTTGTCCTTATTAGAGCTATTAGAGTCTAGCTTTGATGGAGGTACAATCTTCATACCATTATTATCAATATTTTTCATATCTATATCTCTCCACAATAATTAATTTAGTCATCATACTTATAGTATACTACTTTTGAATTTAATTTTTATAGCTATGGGTACTAATAGGTATTAATAATTTTTTTATAAGTAGGTTTATTGATAGAAAATGGTAAAATAAGTTCCCTTTAATCACTTAAAATCTATATAAATCAAGTAGACCTATGCGCCGTAAAAAAATTTTATCTCAAGACCCCATATTTGCTCACATTGAATCTCTTTCCCATGATGGGAGGGGAGTTGCAACCATTGAAGGTAAAAAAGCTTTCATATTTGGTGCATTGCCTGGAGAAAAGGTTAGCTTTAAATTAACAGCTTCTAAAAAGGGATATAGTGAGGGAGACCTCATAGAGGTTATCAGTGAGACTTCACCATTACGGGTAACTCCGCCGTGTGTTCATTTTGGACAATGTGGTGGTTGTAATTTACAACATTTAAATGTAGAAGCTGCATTAGCACATAAAGAAAGTGTAGTCTTAGATAATTTATTACACATGGGCAAAGTGAGCCCAGAAGTAGTCCTTCCTGCTATTTCAGGACTCACGCAAGGATATAGGCGTAAGGCTCGACTGGGGGTACGGTATGTTATTAAAAAAGAAGCATTACTGGTTGGATTTAGGGAGCGCAGTAGTAATAGGGTTGCGTTAATGGATTCTTGTAAAATTTTAGATCCCCAGGTAGGTGAGTTAATTACTCCCTTAAAAGGGTTTATTAGAGAATTAGAGGCTTTTGAATCTATTGCACAAATTGAAGTGGCCATTGGAGATAATGTCGTTGCTTTAATTATACGTCATATGAATGCCTTAAGCGATCAAGATCAAAATGCATTTATTAACTTTGCTAAACGATATGAATCAATGAATTTAGCCATTTATTTACAGCCTAAAGGGCCTGATACTGTATATAAATTATATCCTGAGGCTACCAATACATTATTGGATTATTCTTTAGAGTTACCTGATGAAATGGGAGGACAGATTCATTTTCAATTTCATCCTTTAGATTTTATTCAAGTAAATGCACTCGTTAATCAAAAAATGATTATGCAAGCTTTGCATTTATTAGATTGCCAATCTACTGATAAGGTATTAGATTTATTTTGTGGACTGGGCAATTTTACACTCCCTATTGCGAAAAAAGCCGCATTAGTGGTGGGTGTAGAGGGGGCCCAATCCTCTATTGTTCGCGCCAAAGGGAATTCAAAGCTAAATAACTTAGACAATACTCAATTTTATGTAAAAGATTTAACCAAACCACTTGATGCAATAGACGAGGTTTGGACAAAGACAGGCTATAATAAAATATTGTTAGATCCTCCACGGACGGGGGCAAAGGAAATTGTTGAAGATATTAATAGATATAATGCCAAAACCATTGTATATATTTCCTGTAATCCAGCTACTTTGGCAAGAGATGCAGGTATTTTAGTACATCAACAGGGATACACCTTAAAAAATGTGTGTGTCATTGATATGTTTCCTCATACAGCACATGTTGAAACGATGGCTTTTTTTCAAAGGGAATAAAATAATAATTCAGGACGGAGATCATGGTAAAAATTAGGGAAGATTTGCCACGAACTATTAATGGAGAAATTGATTTAACGCAATGGATACAACGTCTTGCACATCAAACTTCTGATATAGCGACAATTGATGCAGTATTGCTGCAAAAAATCGGATTGTTAAGTTTTGAAGCGGGAGCGGGTGTTTTAACTGCGGAATTAGATACGTGCTATAAGCAAGGATTATATACCGCGGAAAGGTTAGCAATATTAGGCGCTGATAATGATACATTGGCAGCTGCCTTATTGTATGATAGTTACTGCTACGGTAATCGTGAAAAAATCAATCATTATTTACAGAATGTGTATCCTCAGTCTGATATTTTAAATTTATTACATAAATTAGTTAAAATAGATGCCGTAATAGAAAAAAAAATAAGGTATCACGAACGTAATCAAAAAAATTTAAAACACATGATTGTAGCCTTAGCAAACGATCATCGTGTAATTTTAATTAAATTAGCCAATCATATTAGTGCATTACGTGCTTGTGCTAATCCTTTACATTTTGAAACTAATGAAAATCGACGTCTGAAGTTAAGTGAACAAGCGCGCTATATTTATGGCCCATTAGCCAATCGCTTAGGGATAGGGAAAATTAAATGGGAATTAGAAGATTATGCTTTTCGGTATTTAGAACCCCAAGATTATAAAAAAATTGCCACATTATTGGATGAAAAACGATCTCAACGGGATGTTTCTATTAATAGTATTAAAGAAATATTACAACAAGAGTTGATACACCAAAAAATTGATGCTGTCATTTCTGGGCGGGCTAAACATATTTATAGTATTTTTCGTAAAATGACAAGAAAGCACGTTGATTTTAAAGAAATTTATGATGTGTATGCAATGCGAATTATTGTCTCTGACATACCTGATTGTTATGCAGCGCTTGGTGTGGTTCACAGCTTATGGCCCCAAATCTCAAAAGAGTTTGATGATTATATTGCAACCCCTAAAAAAAATGGATATCGATCGTTGCATACGGCAGTGATGGGACCACAAGGAAAGCCTTTAGAAGTACAAATTCGAACTAAAAAAATGCATGAAAATGCTGAGTTTGGAGTGGCTGCGCATTGGATTTATAAAGAAGCAACCAATGAAAATAGTAAACAGCCTAGTGGTCAAAAATTATCAACTAAAAAAATCTATGTATTTTCTCCTAGAGGGGATGTAGTTGAATTACCTGTTGGAGCAACGCCGCTTGATTTTGCATATCAAATTCATACCGAATTAGGCCATCGATGTAGAGGGGCTAAAGTGCATGGAAAAATGGTCACATTAACCTATCCTTTGCAATTAGGGGATGAAGTAGAAGTGCTGTCTGTGAAAATAGGGGGTCCTTCTCGAGATTGGTCTAATATACATGCAGGCTATTTGAAATCTGCACGCGCACTTTCTAAAGTCAATCTTTGGTTTCGGCATCAAGAAATGCAGGTGCCTGTAAAAGAGCTTATAAAAATAGCAGAAAAAAAAGAAAAAAAAGAGAAATTAGAAAAATTAGAAAATAGCCCTGCTGTTATTAGTTTTAAAAAAACGCATGGTTCACAACATAATGAATCGAACATACAAATAGCTGGGCTTGGTAATTTATTATGTCATTTTGCCAAATGCTGCAAACCATTACCCGGAGATCACATTATTGGATATATTACGCATGGCCATGGGGTGACCATCCATCGGCAAGATTGTGTTCAGATTCATACCTATGGAGACGACAATCCTAGATTAATTTCCGTAGATTGGGGTTCTAAATTCACTTGTGCTTATCCTGTTGATATCATGGTTACAACGGCTGATAAACAAAGTATATTACGAGATATTATGACTGTATTTGCAAATGAAAAATTACATGTAATAGCGGTTAATGCTATTTCTCATAAAAATGATAGTACTGCTAGTATTAATTTGACACTTGAAATTGCAGATTTAATTGAATTGCAAAAAATGATCTCTAAAATTTTACAAATTCCTAAAGTGTTTAGGGTGAAACGGGTTTAAATGCCCATTCACATAAATCTGCAATGATACACGTAGCGCATTTGGGGTTTCTCGCTGTGCAAGTATAGCGGCCATGTAATATTAACCAATGATGCGCATTACGACGATAGGGTGCAGCGATGACTTTAAGTAATTTTTTTTCTACTTCTAATGGGGTTTTACCTGGTGCGATATGGGTTCGATTCGCTACTCGAAAAATATGGGTGTCTACGGCGATAGTAGATTCACCAAAAGCAGTATTTAAAATGACATTCGCTGTTTTGCGACCTACACCCGGTAATTTTTCTAATGCTTCACGATTATGAGGGACTACACTTTTATAATTATCCACTAAAATCGTGCAAGTTTGAATAATATGTTTTGCTTTAGTATTATATAATCCAATGGTTTTAATGTAGGATTTAAGTCCATCCACTCTTAAGTCTAAAATTTTTTCCGGTGTATTTGCAACTTTATATAATTTTTCTGTAGCTTTATTTACACTAATATCTGTAGCTTGAGCAGATAAAAGGACTGAGATTAATAATTCAAAATTAGATTGATATTTTAATTCTGTGACTGGGGCAGGATTTTGTATTTGAAATCGTTGAAAAATGGTTTTACGTTGTTGTTGATTCATAGTGGGTGGTGATTTTTAATTTTTTTCTATTAATACAAGCTTGGATTTCTAATTTAATATTTCTAATGTTAGTCGCTATTTCACGCTCTTGGGCTTTTTGGTAGGCTATGGCTTGTAAACGATCATTGCGTTTTTGGGTGTTGAGTTCAGCTTCTTGTGCTCGTGCTATCCAATTAATAGTGAGCGTATCAGATAGAGGCTCTAAGGTAATGCAATCAACGGGACAGGCAGCAATACAGACTTGGCAGCCCGTACAAATATCGCTAAACACGGTATGCATTTTTTTTGCGCTGCCAACAATGGCATCTACAGGACAAACCTGAATGCATTTAGTGCACCCAATGCATTCAGATTCTTTAATGAGTGCAACCAGATGAGACATTATTTAACACGCATTCCAGGTTGCGCGCCATCTTGAGGATGTAAAATCCATAAATCTTTCCCTCCCGGGCCAGCTGCTAACACCATACCTTCAGATAGCCCAAAACGCATTTTACGAGGGGCTAAATTAGCAACCATAACCGTTAATTTGCCTTCTAAATCTTTAGGTTCATAAGCAGATTTAATACCAGCAAAAACTTGTCGTGCTGGGCCTAATTCAGGGCCTAAATCGAGCGTTAATTTTAATAATTTTTCTGCACCTTCAACTGCTTCAGCTTTAATAATTTTAACAATGCGTAAATCAATTTTGGCAAAATCATCATATTCAATCGTTGAGAAAATAGGCTCTATTGAGCTAGATACAGGAGTTTGTGGGTTTTCATTATTTATAATCATAGAGGGTTGATACATTTCCGTTATTTTGTGTGGTTCAATACGTTGCTTTAAGCTTTTAAATACATTTATAGAATGATTTAATAAAGGGCTTTTTAAGGTGTCCCACTGTAGAGCAGGGATATTTAAAAAGTTTTCTGCATTGTGTGCTGTGATAGGTAAAATAGGTTTTAAATATCCTGTTAAGATTTTAAATAAATTTAAACCCATTGTGCATGCATCCTGTGCAGCGCTCATGGTTGCCGGATCTTTAATGAGTAGCCAGGGTTTTTGTTCATCTATGTAACGATTTGCTTCATCCGTTAGACTCATGATTTCCCGTATGGCTTTACTATATTGTCGAGCTTCAAAGGCCTGCGCAATCGATTCTGATTGGTTTGTGAATTGCGCAAAGAGATCGGGGTCACTTATTGTATTAGATAAACGACCTTCAAAGTGCTTATGAATAAATCCAGAGCATCGACTTGCAATATTGACAAACTTTCCAACTAAGTCTGAATTGACTCGTGCTGTAAAATCCTCAAAATTCAGATCTAAATCTTCTACTCCATCACTTAATTTTGCTGCAAAATAATAGCGTATATATTCTGGATCAAGATGATCTAAGTATTGTCTTGCCGTAATAAAAGTGCCCCGTGATTTTGACATTTTTTGGCCATTAATAGTTAAAAATCCGTGCGCAAAAATAGCGGTGGGAGTACGATAATTACTTCCATGAAGAATGGCAGGCCAAAACAGCGTATGGAAATACATAATGTCTTTGCCAATAAAATGATATAGCTCAGTAGGATGTTTTGCTGCATCACTTTGTCCCCAGTAATGATTAAAATCAATTCCTTTATGTGGGTTGGTATCAATATAATTTTTAAAACTCGCCATATAGCCTATAGGGGCATCTAGCCATACATAAAAATATTTATTGGTAGTATCAGGTATTTTAAATCCAAAATAAGGGGCATCTCGTGAGATATCCCATTCTTTAAGACCTGCTGTAAACCATTCATCTAGTTTATGTATTATTTGGGCTTGTAACTGACTTGTTTGAGTCCATGTTTTCAGAAATTCGGTATACTGATCCAATTTAAAGAAATAATGTTCAGATTCTTTTAAGATAGGGGGAGCACCCGATACCGTTGAGATGGCATTTTTAAGATCGGTAGGCGCATAATGGGCGCCACATTGTTCACAACTATCGCCATATTGATCAGGGGCTTGGCACTTAGGGCAAGATCCTTTTACATAGCGATCGGGCAAAAACATGTTTTTAATGGGATCATAGGCCTGAGCAATGGTGCGTACCGCAATATCGCCTTTTATTTTTAATTTTTGATAAATAGAAGTTGCTAAGCTTTCATTTTCTGGAGAATGCGTGGTATAAAAATGATCCAGCGCAATGTGAAAATCTTCTAAATCTTTTTTGTGTTCTAAATTGATTTTTGAAACTAACGCTTCTGGTGTTATATTAAGTTTTTCTGCTTGCAACATAATGGGCGTACCATGTGCATCACTGCCGCAAATATGATAGCAAGTATGTCCACGCATTTGCTGAAATCGAACCCATATATCACTTTGAACGTATTCTAGCATATGGCCAAGATGTAAAGAGCCATTAGCATAAGGCAGGGCCGAGGTGACAAGAATCTCACGTTGTACGGGCGTCGACATGATAAGCAGTATCCTTTGAATGAGATGAATTTAACTTTGTGTACCGTATTTTACCGTACATTGTGATAGAATGGCAAAAAATAATGAGGATTTTTATGTTATGGGGTATCCAACGAAAGTTTTTCGCCACCAAGTTCAGTCGGGTTTAAAACCCAAAGATAATATTAAAAATATTATTGCTATTGGATCTGGAAAAGGCGGAGTTGGAAAGTCAACATTATCAGTAAATGTTGCAGTTGCATTAGCACAAATGGGACTCAATGTTGGGTTATTAGATGCAGATATTTATGGACCCAGCCAACCTGTGATGCTGGGCTTGAATCATAAGCCCGAAGTGAAAAATAATAAATTTATACCATTACATCATCATGGTGTCAGCATGATGTCGATGGGATGTTTAGTTGAAAAGCAGACGCCCATGATATGGCGTGGCCCGATGGTGAGCGGTGCATTATTGCAGTTATTAAATGAAACCCATTGGCAAGCACATGCTCCAGAATTAGATGTTTTAATTATTGATTTACCCCCGGGTACAGGGGATATTCAATTAACTATGGCTCAAAAAATTCCTTTAAGCGGCGCTTTAGTCATTACTACGCCTCAAGATATCGCTTTAATCGATGCACAAAAAGCCATTGCCATGTTTAATAAAGTATCAGTACCTGTATTAGGGGTAATAGAAAATATGAGTGTGCATGTATGTGAACAGTGCGGTCATCAAGAGCGCATTTTTGGAGAAGGGGGAGCGCAACGATTGGCCCAAGAATATGAGGTTCCTGTATTAGGGCATATTCCATTAGTGAGTCAAATTCGCATTCAATCCGATAAAGGGATCCCCATTGTTGAGTCACACCCTCAAAGTGAGCAAGCAAAAATTTTTAAAGAAATTGCTAAAAAAATGATGACTAATTTGGGGTTAAGGCCTAGAGATTATGGGTTAAGTACTCCTGTTGTGACGAATAATTAAATTAAAAAAAAAGGGCGTTTATATATGAGTATTAAATCTGATCGATGGATTGCTAAAATGGCAAAAGAACATAACATGATTCAACCTTTTGTTGAAAATCAAGTACGTTATCTTGGGGATAAACGTGTGATTTCTTATGGTACTTCTAGTTATGGTTATGATGTTCGATGTGCACCCGAATTTAAAATATTTACCAATGTGTATTCCACCACAGTCGATCCCAAAAATTTTGATGAAAAAAGTTTTGTAGATGTAGAAGGCGAGGTTTGTATTATTCCCCCTAATTCATTTGCTTTGGCTCGTACGGTAGAATATTTTTGTATTCCACGCAATGTGCTAGTGGTGTGTGTGGGTAAATCAACCTATGCACGTTGTGGAATTATTGTAAACGTCACTCCGCTTGAACCCGGCTGGAAAGGGCAAGTAACCCTTGAATTTTCTAATACAACTCCCTTGCCTGCCAAAATTTATGCAAATGAAGGGGTCGCGCAAATGTTATTTTTTGAATCAGATGAAGAGTGTATGTCTTCATATTTAGATAAAGCTGGAAAATATCAAGGACAACAAGGCATTACCTTACCTGTTACCTAAACTAAAAATTATTTGGGTTTAATTTTTGGAGTGCTTGCTGTTGGCGACTCTTCAGAGGGGGGAAAGAGGGTGAAGAATAGCCTGTTCTCATTCTGTTTGTTCTGTTTCATATGATGAAGTCGTCATATTTTATGTATAAGATATAATTTCTCCACTTCCTAATTTTTTACCATTACGATAATGTTCCATTTTTACTGGTAAATACTCGTAATCTTGAGCAAGCCAATTTATAGTTACTTGGTGTTTGCGATCAACATGTTTAATTTTGATAGTGTTTAAAACGCCAATATTTGTATTTAAACGTTCGGTCCCGATAATGGTAAACTCATAGGGTAAAATTTTTGTTTCTTCTGCAACCGTATAATATAACGCTTGTCGTTTACCTTGCATAAGATCTAGGCGAAGTTGTAGCGTATGAGAGAGTTTATCTTGCATACCTTCGATGAGATCAGCCTTCCAACTGGGCACACAGTCAGGGTTTGTAATTTTCTTAGTGCTCCAATTAAAATATACATTTCCTTTTTTATTGCGTTTTATTTCTTGATGGTGATAAGAATGATGTTGAGGAATAATTTCGTTATGTTCGAAGCTAAAATCAGTATGAGTCATATATTGATAAGGCACAATATTGAGATAAGGTTGAGTATTCACTACTAAGCGATACAATCCATTTTGTAAATATAGTAACTGCTGCATAGACTCCCCCACCGGGATCCCTTTTAACATTACTTTATAATGCGCACGGTAAGGTACTAAGGCAAGCGGATCAGCATGAGCCGAAAAGCAAAGAGTTAAAAGTAGCGCACTTAATAGGCTATTTAAAAATACTGAAAATAATTTTTTGTTCATTTAACAAGTTTATTAGAAATTCTATTGAAAAGCTAGCCATTTTAAGAGGTTTTCTTTTTCTGAAGATATGAGGCATAATAAGGGTCACAATAGTGACTTAGTTGAATTATTTAATTAGTTAATGTATATATAGTATGTCAGATAGAAAACTTCCAGAATTAAATCGCCAATTAGCCTTAGGCCTAGGCTTGCCCGATAATGCATTATTAGACACTTATTATCCTGGAGATAATGTTCAAGCTCTAACTCATATTAAAAAAATAGCTAGAGGGCAGGGAGACTTTTTTTTATATCTATGGGGCAATCCTGGATCGGGGTGTTCACATTTATTACAGGGTGCCTGCCATTTAGCGAGTGAAATGAATCGTTCCTCTATGTATTTACCCTTGGCCCAGCTTTATCAACAAGCACAAAGCCCCGATATTTTAAAGCATCTAGAACAACTAGATTTGGTATGCTTAGATGATATTCAGGTTATAGCAGGGAATTGTATTTGGGAAGAGGCTTTATTTCATTTATACAACCGTCTTCGTGATGGAGGCCGTACGCATTGTGTTATAGCAGGCATGCATCCTTGTAAAAGTTTAGGCATTCAATTGCCCGATTTACAATCAAGATTAGCCTGGGGGGTGACGTATCATTTACACCTTTTAGGGGATGAGGATAAATTTAATGCCCTCCATTTGAGGGCTAAAATGCGAGGTTTGGATTTACCCTTAGATGTGGGGCAGTTCATTTTGCGTCGTGCAGCGCGCAATATGGGGGAGCTCTATCAGCTTTTAGAAAAATTAGATGAAGCCTCCATGGCTGCACAAAGACGGTTGACTATCCCTTTTGTAAAATCGTTAAATTTATTTTAACCATTTTTTTTATGACGTTTAGCGATTTTTTCTACAGACTCACCACTAGGCATAGTAATAGTAAAAGGTGCATCTTGTCCTGGTAATTTGCTGGCTTCGAGTTTTGCTTTAAAAGTCTCATACATAAGCATTTTTATGGTAGGCGACATTGAAGAGCTTGAAATATCAAAGATCATTTTGGTTCCATTTTTTATAGCTGCATCTGCAGCATCCTCACAGGCTGTAATAATAATTTTTGTATTATCGGTCTCATTCTTTGAGAAAATGGCTTCATAAGTAAGTTTTTTCGAGTCATTGGAATCTTCTTTAATATAGTATGCTAATTGGGGATCCTCCAGTTTAACTTTTAGAGTAGTTGGATTGCATTGCTCACACGTTCGATTTGTGTGCGTCTTATAATATGTGTATATTTTTTGGAAATTATTGTTTTGCGTTAGGGCTTTACTCAGTATAATAGGTGAAGCGGGGGGTACTCCCTTTTGGGATTCTACCGTTTTTGGAGCCGAGTTTACTGATTCTTTTTTAGGAGTATAAAAATTTTGCTCTATTGCTCGGATTATTCTGGGTTTTGATTTTTGGCGCATAGCATTGTCCCAAATACTCTTACTTAACGTTTTATCTGTTTTAGGGGTTAGTGTTTTACCGAATACTCTTTCATATGACTTTGTATTCTTTGCATACA
Source organism: Coxiellaceae bacterium (assembly GCA_947478905.1). Classification (GTDB taxonomy): domain Bacteria; phylum Pseudomonadota; class Gammaproteobacteria; order Berkiellales; family Berkiellaceae; genus CANJXG01. The sequence continues at coordinate 21,845 of CANJXG010000015.1, read as the reverse complement.
TACTACAGAATTTTTCGGTTGAGTTAGGGGTAGTACTTTCGCCAGCTTTAAGAGGTATTTTTGACATAACATCACCATATTCAGGGCTTTCACTTACATCACGTTGGTTCACATTTTTTGTCACGCTTTCTACTGCTGATAATGCTTGGTGAAGCGCGTCTAGGGGTGAATCCTCGATCAATGCTTTTAATAACAGAGAATAACGGGTAATCCTCTGTATAGGCGTAATAGCATAATCGGAGATGCTTTTATTGCAAGCCTTTGGATTTTTTATCAAACTATCACACATCAAATTATCACACGTTTTATTAAACGTACTATTTTTTCTTGCCGTATTAAAAATCTTTTCGTATTCTACAATATACTCTTTTAATAGTGCAAATAATTTATGATTTTTTAGGAAACATTGGGCCATAGCTTCGGCTGATGCATTGTTTGTGCAAAATGCTTCATGTTGTTGTAATTCATTGCTAATTACTATCATTGCGTTAATGCGTTTGAAAAAATTTTTTAGTTTTTCATAATCGCTTGTAGATAGACCAGGATTACGCTTCATAAGAGGGGCAATATAAACCTCTTGAAAGGTAATCAATCCCTTATAATAACTTTTTTCACTATCGATAATTTCCTCAATAATTTTTTGTGTTTTTCCCATGTACTTCTCACATCTTTAAATAACTAACTAATGTCTGGGTGATAAACTTAAATGATGTTTGAATATTTAACTCGGTAAATATTCAAACATTTTCACAACGCGTATAACGCCTTTAGTATGGCGTGCAATATTTACCGCAATTTCATCTTCAGAGGCATTAAGAATACCTAATAAATAAACCACGCCGCCTTCTGTTACAACCTTTACATGATTGGTTTTAAAGTGCTTGGTAAGTAACATTTCGCTTTTAATTTTAGCGGTAATCCAAGCATCATTTGATTGTTCTTTTAATGTTCTGTCCATTCCGATTTTGATTTCATTGTGGATGCTTCTAACTTTTTCAATTTTTCTAATCGAGTGTTCTATTTCAGAACGCATGCTTGCATTAGGAGCTTGGCCCAATAATAGAACATTGTTGTTATAACTAACAATTTTAATGTTTGGCTTAGGCTGAGCATCCATTACTTTATACATGGCTTTGGTTGCTTTAAATTCTATAGATTTGTCCTCTACTATAGTGCCATTAGTACGTCTATCTTGAGACATCATTGCGCCGGTTGTAACCGCTGAACCGGCAGCCACTACTGCACATCCAGAAAATTGCACAGTTACGTAACATAATAAAGTGGTAGCAGTCAGTATTTTTACAAAAGAAATATTATTGTTCATGATGAATCCTCATGTAGTTTTAGTTATTTTATAGTGATGTATGATACCGTATTTTTCACATAAATGCATCAGGGATCCAATCTAATTCCAGATTGGGTATACTCCCTGATACAGAGGCAACATCAAATCGGATCGGTCGATCCGATAATGTAGGTTTATAGCGTATAAAGCATTTAGCGGTGGTTATAATTTTTCGTTGTTTAGTACGTGAGATGGTTTCAAACCCTTCACCATAGTCAGCGTTTTTTCTATAGCGCACTTCAATGAATACCAGTGTGTTCTCTTTTATATCCATCATAATTAAATCAATTTCCCCAAAAGGCGTCGTATATTTTTCTGTAATCAATACTAAGCCCTTTTGAATTAATTGTGCACAAACCCAAGCCTCAACTTTGTCGCCTAACTTTCTGGTTGATAGAGGCGTCGTTAAGTTTGAACTGTTCATTATAGGGCCTTTTTTGAATAGTAATACCAGGATTGAAAGGGAGTAAAAATAGCGGATCGGTTCTACCCGCTTGGTCTAAATTGGTTGCTTTTTGTATTTCTGTTTCTTTATAGTTCAATACACGTGAGTATAGTAAATCTTTATTTCGTTGAATAAGTACTGTGCTTGGTGGTAAAGGGTAAGGTAAGCACTCTTCTAAAGTAAGGATGAATGGTTTAGGATGCATAAAGATGAGGTACTCCGTCTTTGATTTGAGCCCAACTGAGCTCGCGTTCTATTGTATGGTTAGGCCCTACAGATAAAATACCTGTAGCCCCGTGGTATTGTGCGTTAGGGGATGCGTTTAAGATGCTGAGTCTAGAAGTTAATTGATAAGCATCTAATCCCATGGCATATAAGCGTGCTAAAGCAGTATTGCCTTGACGATTTTCTAAAATCCATGGCATATCACAAAAGATGACCCCGTTTAGATCTCTATCTTGTTGGGGTTGAGGGGTGCCTTGGTAAATACTAGAGGTAGCATACACTTTTAAAGTGTTTGCATAATAAAAATCTAATAAGGGACGTAATTGTCGTGCTTGTTCAGGGGGGGCTGCTAATACAATCATATCAATATCTTGCCGTCGATAGGGCGGTTTTGCATTAATAGGCACTTGTAATAATTTTCGAATGACAACATCATGATCCTGTTTATTATTTATGAGAGCAGTACTTGGAATTTTCCCGCCTAAACTTTTCCATTTAGTAGAAAAGGCATTCAAAACTCTTTTCCCCCATTCATTATCAGGCACTATGATGCTGGTGCTTCGATGACCATCTGTCCATGCTTTTTGGGCTAACCGCTGAGCTTCCTCTTCAGGCGCTAAAGCAAATTGAAAAAAATCTTTTAGAGATTGTCCGTGAATATCAGGGCTTACATTCAGAGCTAGTACAGGAATGGGTAATTCAGATTTTGTTAGCTTGCTTAACTTAAGAACTTCATCTTTAATTAAAGGGCCAACCACAAAATTTGCACCATCACGAACTGCTTGTTCGTATAAAGAGCAGATATCCGATGTTTGGTTAGTATCATATAGTTTCACTTCAATAGAGGGCACATTTTCTTGCGACATATTCGCTTGATGTTGCTCTAAAAAACCAGCCTTAATCGCTTGTGCAGGCTGAGCATGCCTGCCAGTTAAAGGTAAAAATAATGCAATACGCGAAGGGGTTGCAAGATTTTGATCATTTTTCTTTAATAGAGTTTCTGTTTGAATTTGTTTTACTTTCATCAGAAAAGCGACCTCTAGCTTTTCTTTGATATTTTTTAAAGAACCAGGCAAAGAACTATAAGAAAGCATTTCTAAAAGGGGTTTAGCCTGATCAAGCGCACCTGCTTGAATGAAAAATTCAGCAGCAAATAATTCGTACTGATAAGATTGAGGAGGTGCGCTATTATCCGCTAGGGCAAGATAATTTTGTGCCTGGATAAGATAGTGTTGAGTTTGACGATCAATAGGGGCGGCTTTTAGGGTAAACTGTAGACAAAAACTGACCAATAAAATGGTAATAATGATTAATAACTTTTTGGGGTTCATAATTTAATGTTTCACACTCTTGTTAAGGGAAAATTGTATGTCGTTGCAACGCCCATCGGCAACCTAGATGATATCTCAATTCGCGCTAAAATGACACTCCAAGCAGTGGATTGGATTGCTTGCGAAGATACACGCCATAGTAGCCGTTTATTAAATTATTTAGGAATTAAAAAAACATTGTACGCCCTGCATGAATTTAATGAGCAAAATCAAGCTATTCAGTTAATAGAAAAATTAAAAAATGGAGAGTCAGGCGCCTTAATATCGGATGCTGGTACACCCTTGATTTCTGATCCAGGATTTGAACTAATTAAGTTAGCTCATGAAAATGAAATACCGGTTACCCCTATACCAGGTGCATGCGCACTCATTAGTGCATTATCCGCTTTAGCAATTGGTGGAAATACTTTTCATTTTGAAGGATTTCTGCCATCAAAAAGTGCTGCGCGTTTGCAACGTTTAACTGAATTAAAAGGGTGCTCTGAATCTTTGGTATTTTATGAAGCACCTCATCGAATTAAAGCTACTTTACATGCATTGCATGAGGTATTTGGTCCTAATAGGCTCGCAGGTATTGCGCGAGAATTAACGAAAAAATTTGAATCGTTATATCGAGATACCATTGGGGTTTTGCTTACACAAGCTATTCCTGAGCGAGGAGAGTTTGTAGTGGTAGTAGCAGGGGCACCTAAATTAGAAGTAAAAGAAGAAGAGCATGCACAGTTTGAAGCCGTTTTAAAAATATTATTAGCAGAGCTGCCCTTAAAGCAAGCCGTTAAATTAACGTGTGAGATTACAGGGGCTAAGAAAAATTCGGTGTATGAGTTTGGTTTGGAATTAATGAATAGGGAACCACCATTTAAATAAATTCGGTTTTTAATCTGTTTTATCGAGGAATTCAGGAAAATTGGTAGGATATAATTGAACGTATCGATTGAAGATTTCTAAGAGAGTCTCAAAATTATCATTTTTTAATGAAAATAATGTAGATACGATTCCAGTAGAGAGCACGTAGATAACACCGCTATGGTATACAAAGCTAGGCATCCCTGGAATCATTCCAAAAAGTAGTAAGAGCAATACTATTGGGGTAGAGATTCGTTTGATGATGATCGCCTTTTTTTGAAAGGTGATCATCTTTTTGATTATTGTACTTTCGTGTTTTGTTAGTAATAACATGATAGGTAAGTAATTATTTTAATTTTTACGATCTTTAGATATTTGATAGGCATCTAAACTCATTTGCCCGCCTGCGGCTATTGCGCCACCAGCGATAGCTCCCGTGATCATGCCCACAGGGCCTGCAGTTGCGCCAAAAATTATTCCCCCCACAACACCCATTGCCACATTAATTAGTAAAGTACCAATATCTGGAACAAAACGACCACCAGAAATATTATTACATTCTTTATTATTTAATTCCTTCATTTTATATCCTTAATTTTAAAAATTATGTGCTTGTTATTTATTTAAGAGTATCATTAATAGGTATAATATGACAATCTTTTTCAAAGATTACTTTGATAGTTTACATAGTTGGAGGGCTAAATATTATTAGATATTGGTTATATTGTTGAAGAAATAGGATATCGTATGAATTTAGGTCTCGCACGAGAAGAAAGATTCAGGAAGATTTAACTTAGTTTAGAGAAATAATAAACGTGTTAGAAAGTATATGTAAAAAAATAAGTCAGTGGTTTTTAATTGCTGGTATTATTGTTTTTTTTATATTGTTGAAATCAGATATAAGTAGAAGACTAGCAATTGTATCTATTGTACTTTTTTTGTTATCAATTTTTTTTGTACTATATCATTCCCTCTTACTTTTTAGATTATTGCGAGGAAAAGTTGCTAGACGACCATTATTAATTGGAGTTTTATTCATAATAGGAGGCGCTTTATTTGATATAGTAATGACGGTTTTTCATTCTCCTGATCTTAGTGAAGAGGGAAACCCTATTGCTCTGATGCTTTTTAATTTGCAGATGCCTTTATGGGGCATTTATTTAATTCTTTTTTTTATTCAAGTGTGTATGGTGGGCTCAACTTTAATTTTGTGGGCGAGTTTTTTGAAGAACTATTCGACGATTATTAAAGCGATTCCTTATAAAAATTTATTTATTACTTGTAAATGGTTGTTTGGTTGTGGTCAAATGAGTTTTTTAGATTTTATGTTAAATCGTAATTTAAATTATTTTTTCTTTATATCAACGTGTACAGTTTTAATTGTTTTATGTACAGTGAATCGATGGTATTTTGCAATGGAATGGCTACACCTGGTTCCATTATCACGGACTATACCTACAGCAGTAATGGGTATTCTTTTCGCTTTCTTTTTAATTAAAACTCATAAAAAAATAAAAGAAAAGACTTTAGAGGAATGGCGCTGACATAAGGAAATAGTTCTGATTTTTTTCATCATATTTATTATAATATATAAGCCGTTAGTTTTGCACAATCTATTGTAGGGGCCGGTCACCGTGCCGGCCCAGTATGGATATGGACATTATTATGTGATCAACAGAATTATTACAAACATCCATGCTGGACAAATATCCATACTGGGCCGGCACGGTGACCGGCCCCTACAATATATCGTGCAAAACTAGAAGTTAAAAAACTTGCTCTACACTATAAGATCGAGACAACGGCTTATATATTATAATAAATATGATGAAAAAAATCAGAACTATTTTCTTATTTCAGTGCCATTCATTACTGGACCTGCCTTTACTTAGCTTCGTTAAATGCTTTTATTGGTGCATACCTTAATGATGCCCATAAACTTTTATGGACATCATTGGTAAAAACGTTTAAAGGACGTAATTAGAAATATACCATGCTCTTTAGCAGTAAAATTGTCTCGTCTGGGAATAACTAAATACGGCGACAGATTTACGGATCAATAAATGAATTATTTTTACCTTGTATGTTAAATACCCGTTTATTCCAGGTTTTTTCCCACGCTGAAGGTGGGAAACGCTTATGCCAATCTAAATATTGTTCACGCTGCTTAGCGCTGAGCCTAAATTCATTTTCCCCATAGGTTTGCTCCATATAAAGATGGACTCGAGCAATCGTTCCCTTAATACTATCTTTAGGTTCTACTTTTTTTGCATTTTTATCAATGGTTATTTCACAGCCATTGAATAATGTTTTCGTCTCTAATGTAGTAAATCCATAATTGCTGCGTGCTTTATTGACTTCTCCAATAGCAGGGACGAGATTATGTAAATCATGCAGCATAATTTTAAATACCGGATCGATTTTTTCACAATGCGATCTAGGATCGCGTTTATTATACTTTGCATTTTCCCAACAAGATCGATGGTGTCCAAACCACGATACAGGGACTAAATGCTCCCACTCTATTTTTTTAGCACGACGTTTATCGATGGGAGTATAGCTGCAAGATGCATGATGTACACTCAGATGTTTATCGAAGGTGCAACCGCAGTAAAAACTTTCTCGGTGATCTGCCCATATTTTTTTGGCTTGCTTTTTAGTGTACGAAAACTGATAAGCAAAGCTGTTCGAGCTTATAAAAAAGCTAAGCAAGCAACTTAATAAATAGAAGTGAGAAGGAAAGTTTTTCAATGTAGAAGTGTGAATATTTTTGTAAAATTATGAAAAAACGTTAATAAAATAATATTTTTATTAATATTATCATTTATTTTCAAAAAAACGTTAATAAATTGGTGTTTTTGTACACAAACAGTCATTTTGTTGATGTAGAGTTAAATTGCTATAATATCATTTTAAATGAAAGGCTTTATATGCAAACTTCTTCTATCCCCGTTATAACAATTGATGGCCCGGGCGGCTCTGGTAAAGGCACACTTTCTAGATTAATAGCTAGAAAGCTACATTGGCACTTTTTAGAAAGTGGGGCTTTGTATCGTGTATTAGCACTGGCTTGTGAAAGTCGTAAGATGAATTTAGATACGATGAATGTCTCTGAAGATATAGAGAGGCTAATAGAATTAGCTCAGAATTTAAACGTGGAATTTAAAGAAGATCCCATCACCTCTGAAAGCTTAATTATACTTGATAATCAAGAGGTTAACCAAAAAATACGCACTGAATTATGCGGTGAAATGGCTTCAAAACTAGCCGTGATTCCAAGTGTGCGTGCAGCCTTGCTAGAACGTCAGCGAGCGTTTTTATTATCTCCCGGTTTGATAGCAGATGGGCGAGATATGGGTACGGTCGTGTTTCCAAATGCAAATTTGAAGATTTTTTTAGAAGCTAGCCTCAAAGAACGTGCACAAAGACGCTATAAAGAGTTGCAAAAAAAAGACTTAAATGTTAGTCTTGAAGCTGTTTTTAGTATTATTGAGCAAAGGGATAAAAGAGATAGAATGCGATCTATTTCTCCCCTAGTACCTGCGTCAGATGCCACTTTAATAGATACCACAAAAATGGATATTTATCAGGTATTTGACTTGGTTATGACGATGATAAAAGCAAAGGGTTTATTAAATACGTAATTTAATAAATAAATAGTAACTTTTAATTACATTTTACAATGCAATTAATTTAACCAAACAACTGAAAGCAGTGTTTACTGCAGGAATGATTAATGTCTGTTTCACCAACTTCCGTTTCCAATGATAATGTCAGTTTTGAAAGTCTTTTTGAAGAAAGTTTAAAAACCTTTGATCTCAAACCAGGTACTGTATTTGATGGTTTAGTATTATCAATAGATAAAGCGCGCGGCATAGTCATAATTGATACGCCTTTGAAATCAGAAGGGCAACTTCGTATTGAAGAATTTATGACACCTAATGGTGTATTAGAAATTGCAGTGGGCGATATTGTGCCGGTTGCATTAGAAATGGTAGAAGATGGCTCTGGATCAACGCGTTTATCTCGTCAAAAAGCAAAACGTTTAGAAGCTTGGAAAACATTAGAAAGCGCCTTTGAAGAACAAAGATCAGTAAATGGAATTATTTACGGTAAAGTAAAAGGTGGTTTTACAGTAGATGTTAATGGCATTCGTGCTTTCTTACCTGGTTCTTTGGTAGATGTGCGTCCTGTACGTGATATGGGTCAGTTGGAAGGAAAAGAACTTGAGTTTAAAGTTATTAAATTAGATCAAAAACGTAATAATGTTGTTGTTTCTCGTCGTTCTGCTGTTGAATCAGAAAATACTGCAGATCGCTCAGCTGCATTAGAAGGCTTAGAAGAAGGTCAAACTATTGTAGGAACGGTTAAAAACTTAACCGATTATGGCGCATTTGTAGATCTAGGCGGAGTCGATGGTTTATTACATATTACGGATATCGCTTGGAAGCGTGTAAAACATCCTAGTGAAGTATTGGAAGTAGGTCAAGAACTTGCAGTGAAAATTTTACGATTTGATAAAGAACGCATGCGCGTTTCATTAGGTCTAAAACAATTAGATGAAGATCCTTGGGTTGGGGTTGCACGTCGTTATCCAGAAGGAACACGTGTTTCTGGTCATATTACCAATATAGCGGATTATGGCTGTTTTGTTGAATTAGAAGATGGTATTGAAGGCTTAGTCCATGTATCAGAAATGGATTGGACAAACCGCAATGTGCATCCTTCTAAAATTGTTACGCCAAGCGAATTAGTTGAAGTTATGGTATTAGACATCGATGAAGAGCGTCGTCGTATTTCTTTAGGGTTAAAACAATGTAAACCTAATCCTTGGGATGCGTTTGCTCAAACTCATAATAAAGGCGATAAAATTACCGGTAAAATTAAATCGATTACTGATTTTGGAATCTTTATCGGTTTAGAAGGCGGTATTGATGGTCTAGTGCATTTATCAGACATTTCTTGGAATACCCCAGGTGAAGAAGCGGTTCGTCAGTATAAAAAAGGCGATGAATTAGAAGCGATGGTTTTAGGCGTTGATTCAGAAAGAGAACGTATTTCTTTAGGAATTAAGCAATTAGAATCAGATGCTTATCCTGATTATTTAGCAAAGCATACTAAAGGTTCTTTAGTAACAGGTAAGATTACCGATATTGACTCTAAGCGTGTTGCAGTCGAATTAGCTGAAGGCGTTGAAGGTCATATCAAAATTTCTGATTTAGCCAGAGAGCAACGTACAGAAGATGGTAAAACAACACTCAAAGTTGGTGAAGATATTGAAGCCAAATTTATGGGCGTAGATAAGAAAAATCGGATCTTAAGTTTGTCAGTAAAAGCAAAAGAATCTCAAGAAGAAGCAGATGCGCTCAAAGAATATTCTACTACCAATACGAATACCTCTGATCAGCAAACTACTGGAACTTTAGCGGATATCTTTAAAGAGCATTTAGATAAACAATAAGCAGTCAGACAAAAAGACCCGATTTATTCGGGTCTTTTTTTAATTCAATAAATCAACTAGAGGGAGCTTAAATATGACAGTCATGAAAATTGTAAGAGTAGTATTATTAACTATTATTATTTTGATAGTTGCAGCCTTTACGGCACTAAATGCACAATGGGTTGAAGTGAAGTATTTAATAGGAACCCGTTCACTTCCATTGGCCGTAGTGTGTTTTATTGCCTTGATTAGTGGATTATTATTAGGATATTTAATTATGTTGGGTAAAGTGCTCAGCTTAAAAAAACAAGTTTTTCTTTTAAATTACAAAATGAAGCATACCGAATTGGAGTAGTAAATTATGTCTTGGATAGCTTTTACACTATTATTATTAGCCCTTGGATGGATTGGGGTTGGTTCTTTTAAAGGGTATATCCAAGATAAAAAAATGACAACCGATTTACCGCAAGGTGCTGGAATTATTTTTTCAGGCCTTTGGTTTGGGTTATCTATAGTCTTAATTTATTATGATATTGTGCCCATGCATTATTGTTGGATATTTCTGCCAACTGTGTTCGTTAGTTACATTGCTTTTTTAGAGGATTGCGATAGAGTCTCATCTAGGACACGATTAATAGCCCAAGTCATTGCTGTTTATGTAAGCTATTATTTTATTGATTTAGATATTATGAATGTGAATGTGCTGGGATACCAAGTGGGTGCTTTAGGCTTACATAAAATACCTCAATGGGGTGTGTTCTCATTGATAGTGCTAGGTATTCTATGGATGAGCCAGATCATGGATCGCATGGATAAAATGGATGGTTTTGTAGCCACGCACAGTTTATTTGTATTTGGAGTAGGTGGACTCGTTTTATATAGTGCAGGTGCTTATAGTTTAGCGACCTTGGCTTTTGGGTTGTGTTCACTCATTGGTGGTTTTGCAATATGGAATTGGCCTGTAGCAAAAGTCGTGATGGGTAAAAGTGGTACGTTATTTTTAGGAGTAGTACTTTCTGTATTGGCATTATATAGTTATCAATTATTTAATGTGCCCTTAGAAACTTGGATTATTTTAATATCGCCATTTTTAGTGGATGCCAGTTTGACGGTTATTAGGCAAATGATAGCGCGTGAAAATTTTTTAGAGATTATGCCCAATCATGCTTATCAAAGATTAGTGCAAACAGGATTCTCGCCAGTAAAATTATTATGTGGCTTAATTATGCTAGATAGCGTATTGGCAAGTCTTGTATTATGGGCCTATAAAGAGCCTGAATTGTTATCGGTAATAACCGTAGCGAGTCTGGGATTAGTATTGATTATTTATGGGCTGATAGAATATAAGAAGCCTATGTATAAAAGTTGGAATCAAATCCTGTCCGCCCAATGTGGTGGGCGAACAGAATTGGATGAAGTTATTTAATCATCCCAGCTTAATGCGCCACCGGTTTGATATTCAGTCACACGGGTTTCAAAGAAGTTTTTCTCTTTTTTGAGATCCATTACTTCACTCATCCAAGGAAAAGGATTAGTGGCGCCTGAGTATAGTTCTTCTAGACCAATTTGCAAGCAGCGGCGATTTGCAATATATTCTATATATTCTCTGAACATCGCTGCATTAAGGCCTAAAATACCACGAGGCATGGTGTCAAGTGCATATTGATATTCTAACTCGACCCCTTCTCTAATGAGTTTTTTAATTTCAGCTTGGAAAGAGAGCGTCCAAACATCAGGATTTTCGATTTTAATTTGATTGATAACATCGATACCAAAATTTAAATGCATAGATTCATCACGTAAAATATATTGGAATTGTTCAGCAGTTCCTGTCATTTTATTACGGCGACCCAAAGATAAAACCTGTACAAACCCAACATAAAAGAAAATGCCTTCAAAAACAACATAAAAAGCAATTAAATCACGTAATAAACGTTGATTATTGGCCAAGGTACCGGTGTGAAAATGCGGGTCAGCTAAGCTTTCAGTAAAGGGAAGCGCCCAGGCGGCTTTAGTTGCCACACAAGGGATTTCACGATACATGTTAAACAAGCGTGATTGATCCATCCCTAAAGATTGTATTACATATTGATAAGCATGGGTATGTAAAGCTTCTTCAAAGGCTTGTCGTAATAAATATTGGCGACATTCAGGATTCGTAATATGGCGATATACGGCCAATACTAAATTATTTGCTACTAAAGAATCAGCAGTAGAGAAGAATCCTAATGAACGTTCAATAATGAGTCGCTCGTCCGCAGTTAATCCGTCTGTACTTTTCCAAAGGGCAACGTCTGCAGACATACTAATTTCATTAGGCATCCAGTGATTGGCACATGCTACTAAATATTTATCCCATGCCCATTCGTATTTGAAAGGGACTAATTGATTAAGATCAGCGCGACAGTTAATGATTTTTTTATCATCCACTTGAATCCGGGCTGCTCCCATTTCTATTTTGTCAAAACCTGGAAGGTTTGGTTTTTCTAAAGTCATTTCGTTAGTTTCGTACATATTATTTTCCTATTATTGGCAAGCTTCACATTCTGGGTTATCAATAGAGCATAATTTTGGTTCTGCTTCAACGGATGCATTTTTAACGGCATTTAAAGTGCTGCGACTTACTGTAGATTTCTCGGTATCTGAAGCACCTAGGCTGCGGCAATAATAGGTTGTTTTTAAACCTAGAGTCCAAGCAAGTTTATAGATTCTATCTATTTCTGCACCTGAAGGCTTAGCAATATAGATATTTAAAGACTGAGCTTGATCTATCCATTTTTGACGTCGTGATGCTGCTTCAAGTAGCCATTTTGCATCAATTTCAAAGGCCGTTGCATATTTTACTTTCAGATGTTGAGGGATCCTATCGATATTTTGTAAGCTTCCATTAAAATATTTTAGATCATTAACTAAGACATCATCCCATAAATCAAGAGATTTAAGATCTTTCACTAAAAATGGGTTGATGACTGTAAATTCACCCGATAAGTTCGATTTAACATATAAATTTTGATAGGTGGGCTCGATAGACTGTGCCACGCCACAAATATTAGAAATCGTTGCGGTAGGGGCAATAGCCATTACGTTAGAGTTACGCATACCTGTTTTCATCACACGCGCACGTAATCCATCCCAATCTAAGGTGTGGCTTTGATTCATTGTAAAATAAGCTTCTGATTCTTTACGGGTTTGTTTGACTAATTCTATAGAATCAATTGGTAAAATACCTTTGCTCCAAAGCGAGCCGTTATAAGATTCATAGGCGCCGCGTTCTTGCGCTAAAGCATTGGAAGCTTGAATTGCAAAATAGCTAATGGCTTCCATAGAGCGATCTGCAAACTCAATGGCTTCTTCAGAGGCATAAGGAATATCCATTATATAGAGCGCATCTTGAAAACCCATTAAACCTAAACCGATAGGGCGATGGCGTAGATTAGAACGACGTGCTTGAGGGACTGAATAGTAGTTAATGTCTATAACATTATCTAGCATCCGAATAGCAGTATTAATTGTTTTTTCTAGTTTTTGTAAATCTAGACCATTTTTTGTGACATGCTGCGCTAAATTTACACTCCCTAAGTTACATACTGCAATTTCCTCTTCTGAGGTATTTAAAGTGATCTCAGTACATAAATTAGAGCTGTGTATTACCCCTACATGTTGCTGCGGAGAGCGTAAATTACACGGATCTTTAAAAGTAACCCATGGATGTCCTGTTTCAAAAATCAGCCCTAAAATCTTACGCCATAACTGTACAGCAGCAATGGTTTTAAAATTTTTAATTTTTCCAGTTTTGGTCATAGCCTCGTAAGCAGCATATTTTTCTTCAAATGCGCAGCCAAATGATTCATGTAAATCAGGTGTTTCGTCTGGAGAAAATAAAGTCCATTCTTTGTTTTCATGCACACGTTTCATAAACAAATCGGGGATCCAATTTGCAGTATTAATATCATGGGTACGACGTCTGTCATCTCCCGTATTTTTACGAAGTTCAATAAATTCTTCTATATCTAAATGCCACGTTTCAAGATACACACACAGTGCCCCTTTGCGTTTACCACCTTGGTTGACCGCTAAAGCAGAGTCATTAAATACTTTTAAAAAGGGAATAACACCTTGAGATTTACCATTGGTGCCTTTAATGCGCGCACCCATTGCTCTAATGGGAGTGGCGCTGTTGCCTAGGCCACCGGATAACTTAGAGAGTAAAGCATTATCTTTTAAACCATCATAAATGCCAGCTAAACTATCTGGAAGAACAGAGATATAGCAACTGGACAATTGAGAAAGTAAAGTGCCCGCATTAAAGAGAGTAGGGGTAGAACTCATATAGTCAAAAGAAGATAATAAATTATAAAATTCAATCGCTTTTTCTTCTTTATCTTCTTCTTCTATTGCCAATCCCATAGCAATACGCATAAAGAAAATTTGAGGTAATTCAAATCGAACTTCATTAGAATGGATAAAGTAGCGATCATAGAGAGTTTGTAGCCCTAAGTAAGTAAATTGATTGTCACGTTCTAATTTAAGAGCGCTGCTTAGTTTATTTAAGTCAAAGCTTTGCAGCACAGGCGAGAGTAATTCAAGCTCAACGCCCCTATCGATAAATTTCTTAAAAACAATAGGATACTGTGCGTCTCTTTCTTGTATGTCATCGGGCATTGGAACGTTCAAAAATTGAAAAGTTTGTGCAAGATGATCTTCTAGTAAAATGCGTGCTGCTACATAGCTATAATTGGGTTCAGATTCGATTTTTGTTCGAGCACTCATAATGAGGGCCTGACGTAAATCAGTGATTTGAATACCATCGAAAATACTACGAATAGTGTCTTCTACAATGGCATTAGGCTCAACATTGGCCAGATCAGCACAAAGCGAAGATACAGTTTCATACAGACGTTTTCTGTCAAGCGGGACAGTTTTATCTCCTATGGTAATAGAGATATTGAGAGACTCTTTTTCTTCATCCTGGGTAGAGGCTTTATTTTCACGTAAAAGACGGCGTTCTTCTCTGTATAAAATATAGCTTCTTGCAACTTGTTGCAGCTCTTTACGCATTAAAGCGAGTTCGACCTGATCTTGTATAGTTTCAATCATAACAATGCTGCCATTATTAAGATAACGCGAAAGGGCTGTTAGAATATCGGTTGCTAATTCCTCTACGGTTTCATGAATACGACGTGATTCAGAAGAATTATTACCTTCTACCTGCAGATAGGCTTTTGTAATTGCAATTTTGATTTTATCAATATTAAAGGGGACCAATGTTTTGTTATCGCGACGCATAACGTATAACTGACCGGGCTGCATAATTGAACTCATAATTTCCCCTAGAAATAATTTTAAATTTGGCTAATCAACATTTGAGACACAACATATAGTATATGTATAATGTCTTAGATACAATATAATGCGGTTTTAGATAAATTTCAAGTGTATAAACTGGGGGTATGTTGTGGATAAGCTGGGGGTATAAAAAACACTCAGTTTTGAAGCTGAGTGTCTTAGTTTTTATATGTAAAACATTACAATCTTTCTAGCCATTCAGTCAAGAATTGACCATGATTACCAATATAAGAAGGGTCGTTGAAAGTTAAGGTAATTAAATTAATACCTTGAACGCTTGCAACTAGATTTAAAGCTAACTTTTTAGCATTTTCTGGAGTTTGACCAATTGCTGTAAATTGTTTTTCACACCAATTTAAGATACTACCCATTAATCCGGAAGCAGATTGACCAATAACACCACCTTGTTTGCCTAATTCTTGGCATAGACTGCCTAAAGAATCACCAAATTGAGCCGCTTCATCTGCCAAATTGGTTGAATATTTAACAAAAGCAGCTAATCTTTCTTTAATGCTAGGTACTTGCTCCCATTCAGAGAATAACGCATCTAATGAATTTTTACGATATTCAATGACCGCTAAGATAATAGAATCTTTAGATTTGAAATAGTAATAAACATTTCCTAAAGGCACCCCAGCTAAGTCAGCTATGTTGGATAAAGTTGTGTTACTTATTCCTTTTTGATGAAAAAGTTTGTCCGCAGACTCTATTAAACGATTACGTTTGTTATTAGATTTTGCCATAATGATACACCTATACTACTGTATTATAATAAAAAAAATAAAAGCGTGTAAGTATTATGAGGTTTAAAGCTCAACACTTATATGCCATTATACCTATTTTATAAAATAGTTCAACACTTAACTAAAAATTTATTCGTGATTTGCTCTAAATATGGCGCGAAAAATCTAAAAACACGTTAAAATACTACTTTTTCTTTTCCTCTATTTATATAGTGAGTAATAATATGGTTGTGACACGATTTCCACCTAGCCCAACCGGTGATCTGCACGTAGGCAGCGCACGTACTGCGTTGTATTGTTGGTTATGGGCTAGAAAGAACAAGGGTAAATTTGTTTTACGGATAGAGGATACTGATCAAGAGCGTTCAACCCAGGCAGCGGTAGATATTATTTTAGAGGGTATGCAATGGTTAGGATTAGATTGGGATGAAGGGCCTATTTTTCAGACCCATAGATTTCCACGCTATGCCCAGATTATCGAACAACTCATCGATACCGGTCATGCTTATCGTTGTACTTGTTCTAGAGATCGTTTAGAAACGCTCAGAGCTTATCAAACAGAGAATAAGCTAAAAACCAGATATGATGGTCATTGTAGGGATCTCAATATACAAAACGAGGCACCTCATGTAATTCGTTTTAAAACGCCAAAAACAGGATCAGTGGTGATTGATGATGTGATTAAAGGTCAGATTGTTATTCAAAACCAAGAATTAGATGACTTGATTTTGGCAAGAACAGATGGTGCACCTACCTATAATCTTTGCGTGGTAGTAGATGATTGGGATATGGGCGTTACCCATGTATTACGGGGAGATGATCATATTAATAATACACCTCGCCAAATCCATATTCTGAGTGCTTTAAATGCACAGATCCCTGTGTATGGCCATATGCCAATGTTATTGGGCTCAGACGGTAAACGTCTTTCTAAGCGGCACGGTGCAGTGAGTGTGTTGCAGTATCGGGAAGAGGGTATATTACCTCAGGCATTGATTAATTATATTGTTCGTTTAGGATGGTCTAGTGGAGATCAGGAAATTTTTTCTCAAGATGAAATGATTGCTTTATTTGATATTAAGAAAATTAATAATTCTCCAGCGGCATTTAATCAAGAAAAATTATTATGGTTAAATCAACAATACTTTAAAAGTTTTGATTCTCAGCTTGTTGGTGAACATCTGGCTTGGCATTTAGAAAAACAAGGGATTACCAGTGAGCAATTAGCACAAGGTCCGGCGTTATCAAAAGTAGTGAAAGCGCAAGCAGAACGTTGTAAAACTTTAGTAGAAATGGCTCAAAAAAGCCTCTATTTTTATAGATCTGTAACAGAATATGATGAAAAGGTACTAGCAAAAGAATCTACGATTGAGAAGTTAGAATATTTAAAAGAACTGCATAGTGTTTTGTCAGAATTAATGGTAGACTGGACTGAAGAAAATGTACAAGATTGTTTAAATAAGTTATTATTAAAACTGAATATTAAGTTAGGGCAAATTGCCCCTCCTTTAAGATTAGCATTAACAGGGGGTAGCATTTCTCCACCAATTGATGTAACATTGTCTCTTCTTGGAAAGAAAGAAACAATTGAGCGTATTGCGCAAACAATTACTTTATTTCAAAATGAAATTTTAGTAAAATAATGCTTGACAGCTCCCAGGTATAGCTTTAGAATCTATACCGTATTAGAGGGGCTATAGCTCAATTGGTAGAGCGCTTGCATGGCATGCAAGAGGTCGGCGGTTCAATTCCGCCTAGCTCCACCAAGTAAAAAATGTAATATTATATGACATAACTGTTTATGTCCCCATCGTCTAGAGGCCTAGGACATCGCCCTTTCACGGCGGTAACAGGGGTTCGAATCCCCTTGGGGACGCCATCTTTGATTAAAGATGATGTTCGTATCATTTTTTGACTATGCTTATATATTTCTATAATATATATATAACGCACAGTGTAAGGATATACAGATGTCAGACTTTGCCTATGATCAGGTTCAATACGAAAGCCATCCTTATCGACTTTCTCACCCAGAACATTTATATACACTCGCCAAAGTGTTTGGACTTACCCCAAAAGATTATACTCAAGCCAGAATTTTAGAATTAGGATGCGCTAGTGGCGGGAATATTATTCCTGTGGCGTATAATTACCCTGATTGTAAAATTGTTGGAATTGATTTATCTAAAAAACAAATTGAAGCTGGAAAGCTTTTCGTAAATAGTCTAGATATCCAAAATATTGAATTATTAACTATGTCTATTTTAGACGTAGATCAGACATTGGGAAAATTTGATTATATTATTTGCCATGGTATTTATTCTTGGGTTGATGAACCCATTCGCAATAAAATTTTAAATATTTTTAGAGATAATTTATCAGAGCAGGGAATTGCTTATATAAGTTATAATACGTATCCGGGTTGGCATATGGTTCAAAGTATTCGAGATATGATGTTATTCCATACTCAAGCCTTGCCCACTCCCCAAGCAAAAGCGACGCAAGCTAGAAAATTTTTAGAATTTTTAGTAGAGGGATTAAAAGAAGAAAAAACCCCCTATAGTGAATTTCTAGATCATGAGTTGTCATTATTAAAAAAACAACCAGATTCTTATTTATTACATGATCATCTAGAAGAAATTAATTTTCCAGTTTATTTTCATACTTTTATGGAACAAGCTAATCAAAATAATTTAGATTATTTAGCCGATGCTAAATTGTACACTATGTTTTCTGGGAATTTACCTAAAAAAACCGCTTCGATTTTAAATGGCATTACCAACATTATTCGAAATAGCCAATATATGGATTTTATTCGAAATCAGCGTTTTCGCTCAACTCTTTTATGTTCCAATAAGGTCACTATAAAGCGTCAGATTAACAAAGAACACATTGAGAATTTTTATTTGAGTTACATTGGTGGATATGCTCATACAGAAATGACACAATCCGATATTTTAACAGAAGGAATTCCATTAAGTTTTACAGGTGCTGGAATTACTTTAACGCTAAAAAATGCCATTTCCAAAGTTGCTATGATTTTACTCCAAACACAAAATCAAGTTCCTATTTTATACGATGATTTTATAAATAAACTTAAGAAAAAATTGGAAGCATATGACATTCATCATGAGGTTTCCTATCTGAAGCAACATTTAAATAGAGATTTAAATTTAATACGATTGGTATTTGGCGGCATTATAGCGCTTAGTGCTAGCCCAGCGTTATATACAATAGTGTGTTCAGATACCCCAAAAGTGACCAATTTAGTCAAAGAACAAGCAAAAAATAAACAAGTGGTTACTAACCAAAGGCATGAAGTCATTAGACTTAATGATTTTGAAAGAGTATTGATACAAAGTTTAGACGGGCATACGACGAAAGCAGGTATTGTAGAAGATCTCGTTCATAAAATGGAGCAAGGTGAGTTTGTCATCACAGATGATGCTCAAAATACAATTACTGAACCAACAGAGGTTCGGGCAAAAATAAAAGAGTTTTGTGATCAAGCCTACCAAAGATTTGCTAATAGTGCATTATTAATTAATGAATACATTAAATAGGATAGGAAGAGATGAATTTGAATACGTATCATTTAAGCTATCCACTGCATCTTTATTGTTTAGCTAAATTATTTCATTTACATCCCAAAGATTATAAAATCGCACGGATCTTAGAGTTGGGCACAGGGAGTGGAGGGAATATTATTCCCTTTGCTTATTATTTTCAAGAGGCTCAAGTAGTAGGAATAGATATATCCGCTGAAAAAATTGGCATAGGGCAAGGTATTATTGATACATTACAGCTAAAAAATATTCAGTTGTTAGAGCAGTCCATTTTAGATATTCCCCTGAGTTTAGGTAAATTTGATTATATTATTTGTCATGGCCTGTATTCTGGGACGCCAGAAAATGTGCGAAATAAGCTCATGACAATTTGTCGAGATCATTTAGCGCCAGAGGGTATTGTATACATAGGGTATAAGACACTTCCTGCGTGGAATATGTTACAGGGCTTGCGTGATATGATGCTTTATCACGTTGCGCATTTAAAAACATGGCAAGACAAAGCACAACAAGCCCGTTTGTTATTGAATTTTCTTTTAGAAGGTATAGGAAATGACAATACGACCCATGCTAAATTTTTAAAAAAAGAAATTCAGTTGCTATCCCAACAGTCAGATGCTTTTATTTATCATGAGTATTTATCTCAGGTCAATTATGCTTGTTATTTTTCTCAATTTGTTCAACATGCAAATGCAAATCAATTAACCTATTTGAGTGATGCTTATTTGCCAATGATGTTTCCTGGAAATTTAACTGAGAAATTTAGGGGCCAAATTGCAACTCTTAAGGATATAGTTCAAGTAGGTCAGTATTTAGATTTTATTCGTAATCAACGTTTTCGAAGCACTGTATTGTGTCACCAAGATAAAAAAATTAATAGAAATATAGATGTGCAACACATTCATACATTTTATATTGCTTATGGAGGCATATATAATAAAAATATAACAGAGGCTAATTTGACTGAAGGGCAACTGTTAGAATTTGAAGTCAAAAACTCTGGCATTAAATTGTCTTTGACAACCGCTTTATCTAAAAGAGCAATGAAAATTTTGCATGATGAGAGAGGTAAACCCATCAGTTATGGACTTTTAATTGAAAAAATCGCTAAACAAACCGGGGCGGGTTCTGAAAAAATA
This sequence comes from Coxiellaceae bacterium, assembly GCA_947478905.1. GTDB lineage: Bacteria > Pseudomonadota > Gammaproteobacteria > Berkiellales > Berkiellaceae > CANJXG01. The sequence goes on along the minus strand of CANJXG010000015.1, from coordinate 1,419 downwards.
GCGCTATTATTTAATAATGAATTAAATTTAGCACGTTTATTATTTGCAGATTTAATTAAAATTTATCCAGATGAGGGTGCTTATACTAATACAATTGGGGAATATCCTAAAGCAAATTCATTCATTCGATATATGGCAAAAATAAGTGATCATGTCCCTAATGCGCGTCATGAAACGTATTTGTTAAATCCGATTGAGCGTGAGGTATTACAAGATTTAACAGGGGAAAAAACAGTAGCTCAAATATTAGAAAAAATCCAAACTTTAATGAAAAATAAAATTCAAAACAAAGCATTAATCTTAAAAGATGCTCAAGGACAAGAAGTTATAGAGGAAAATTTGGTTGATCAGACTCTGGAGAAAATGAGCAAAGAATTTCTAGAAAACTTAGCTCAGCAGGCTTATTTAAGTTGAAAACTTAAATAAATATAATAACGGGTAGTGGTAGAAAATAATGCCAAGTATTGTTTTCTAAGGAACAAGTGTCTAATCTCGCCACTGCGTATCCTATTCCATATCCTGCAGCACCTAAAGCAATTGGTAGCGACAGTGTGACACACGATATTTCAGCACATAATAGAGCTGCCCCACATATGGAAAGTATTGCGCCACACAACTGTCCAGTCATGACAGCTTCAGAGTGTTTCCATTCTGGGGTAACGTATACCCAATTTCCGCCGGCGATGAGTTTTGTATTTTCTATAGAAAGTTCGTACATTGTATATCCTAGTATTTGGTGTTCACGAAAAGCTGAGTAATACCGTATTTGTATATAATCCTATTAACAACTTAATTTAATATTATTTTCAGAAAGTATATGCATTTCAGTTTTATAACTCATTATTTTTATATTTAGTAAAGTTGAGCAAATTATACTGATGTTGAATATAGTAGTCAATTATTAATTTATCTTAATGAAAATCCATTTTTTATTTTATAAAGTAGTTCATCTGCCTGTTCTATAGCACAACCAGGGGAGGGAGTCGTTTCTTTGGGCTCAATAGTACCATTTGTTGATGCGAGTGTACTAAATAATATTGGTTTAATAGGAACTTGGCCTGATACGATTTTGGCTAAAGTGTCTTCAAAATTTAGGGGTTCTAATATTTTTTTGTATTTTTCTAATATTTGTTTATATATTTTCTGATAAATATTTTGTACAACAGTGGTATGTAAGGGAATGGCACTGAAATAAGAAAATAGTTCTGATTTTTTCATCATATTTAAGCCGCTGCCTCGATCTTAAAGTGTAGAGTAAGTTTTTTAACTTCTAGTTTTGCACAATCTATTGTAGATACCGTCTTGGCTGTCAACATTTTTTTTAAAATTTTCCAAAAAAAATGTGCAGCCCCTCTTTTTAAAAAGTATGTATGGGTACAATATGGACGAACTGATGAATAAACCGTGGACCAACCAAGG
>CANJXG010000014.1 GCA_947478905.1 Coxiellaceae bacterium | reverse complement strand
TTATAAACAGGATTATTAAAAATATCCATACTGGGCCGGCACGGTGACCGGCCCCTACAATAGATTGTGCAAAACTAGAAGTTAAAAAACTTCCTCTACACTTTAAGATCGAGGCAGCGGCTTAAATATAATGAAAAAATCAGAACTATTTTCTTATTTCAGTGCCATTCCGCTAAGAAGCGCTTACTCGCGACGACGAAGTCGACTAACTAACCCTATTTAGACTCCATAAAGCCCCCCCCCATAAGAACCTAAAAACATCAGCTTCAGACTCATTTCATATTAGAATAAGGGTATTCGTTCAGACTCATTTCATATTGGACAAGAGTTGCTCTATCTATAATAGAATATATATATTACAATATTAGTCATATTCATAAATTTTTAGTCGGTTAACATAATGATTATTATCTTAAAATCTCCCCTCAATATTTCATCCCAGACGTACAAAACTACCATGGAAGTCCTCGAGAATTTTCCTGGTATTGAAGTAAAAGCGCATACGATAAGTGGCTCTGATACTGAAAACTCTATTACGGAAATTTATCTTTTTGGGCCAACCCATTTACTTTCTCAAGATCAAATCGAATCCCTACCGGGGGTTGAAAAAGTTATTCGGATTTCTCAAGAATATAAAATCATGGGGCGTCATCGGGCTGATCAGCTCAATATGGGCTTTGAATATAACGATATTCGCTTTTCTCAAGATAATTTAAATATTTTTGCAGGACTGTGCGCGGTTGATAATAAAAAAAGCGTTGAACATATGATGAAAGCCCTTAAACAAAATAATATGAATTGTACTCGCATGGGAGCTTATAAACCTCGTACCAGCCCTTACGCTTTTCAAGGCTTAGGCAAAAAATGCTTAGATTATGTATTTGAGTTAGCAGGAAAATATGATATTAAAGTCATCGCTATGGAAATCACCCATGAACGCCATATTGACGAGATACAAGAAAGTTTACAAAAATTAGGCAATCCTTGCGGCGTCATGCTCCAAATTGGGACCCGTAATGCCCAGAATTTTGAACTCTTACGAGCAGTAGGAAGCCAAAAAACGTATCCTATTTTGTTTAAGCGTGGGTTTGGAATTACCTTAAATGAATCTTTAAATGCAACTGAATACTTAGCACATGCAGGTAATCATCAGGTCGTCTTCTGTTTAAGAGGGGTCAAATCTTTATTTGGCGATCCTCATAGAAATTTAGCAGATTTTGCACATATTCCTGTCATAAAACGTTTAACTCGCATGCCTGTGTGTATTGATCCAAGCCATTCTATAGGATGTACTGAAAAAGCGCCCGATGGGATCAATGATATTTTTCATGCTACCGCGCAAGGTATTATTTCAGGTGCCAACATGGTTTTGGTGGATTTTCATTCTAATCCAGCACAAGCTGCAGTTGATGCTAAACAAGCATTACACCTAAAAGATTTAGAATGGTACCTAGAAGACATTCAAATTGCGCTTGAAGCGTATCACAAAAGAAAAAAATGTATGCAAAAGTATCTGTAACTATCGGTAGAAAAATATGTTCGATCCCTTTAATCCACCGTTAAAATTTACCCCCCAACAACAAAAAATACAGTGGGCTAATGTATCAGGTGCTGCGCTTGCCCTGAGTGTAGCACAAGCAGCGCATCAGCTCAGGCATCCTCTATTAGTGATCACCCCTGATAGTAGTTGGGCAACCAAACTCGAGCGAGAGCTAAAAATATTTGGATCGCATTATGGATATCCTATATTACAATTTCCAGATAAAGAAACCCTTCCGTATGATCTTTTTTCACCGCATCAAGATATCATTTCTGATCGATTATTAACGCTGTATCAATTACCCCATTTAGAAAAAGGGATTGTCATTGTTCCTATTGCAACCTTAATGCAGCGTCTGTGTCCTCCTGAATATTTGCAAGCCCACTGCTTTAATCTGAAAATTAACGATACCCTTAATTTACAAACCATGCAACAACAATTGACACAAGGTGGATATTATTGCGTATCACAAGTTCAAGAACATGGTGAGTTTGCGTTTAGAGGATCTATTTTAGATATCTTTCCCATGGGAACCGAGAAGCCTATTCGTATTGATTTATTTGATAATACCATCGATAGTTTACGCTATTTTGATCCGATTTCTCAGCGTTCAGAAGCAAAAATCGATCATATTACCATATTACCAGCTAAAGAATTTCCTTTAACTGATGAAGGGATTACACAGTTTCAAGTTCAGTGGCAAGCTTTGTTTCCAGAACCTGGAAAAACGTATTCTATTTATAATGATATTACGAATAAAACACCCCCTGCTGGTATAGAATATTATTTGCCTTTATTTTTTACGCGCGTCGTTTCGCTGCTGGATTATCTACCCTCTACCACCACCATTGCCTTTATAGAAAACATCTATCAATCTGGGGAAACTTTTTTTAATACGGTAAATAATCGCTATGATCAATATGCACATGATATTGAACGACCCGTTTTAGCCCCTCTTAAATTATTTTTTGCTCTCAATGAGTTATTTGAAAAATTAAAACAATACCCTCAAATTCAGATCACAAGCCAGCTACACTCTAATGCTTTATACAATGCAAATTGTGAGCCTCTTCCGGATTTAAGTATCCAATCGCATCAAGAAAATCCTCTGGCTAACCTGATTGCTTATATTGCAAATAGCAATGAGCGTATTTTATTATGTGCAGAATCTAAAGGAAGACGGGAAGCAATTATTGATTTATTAGCACCCTACCATATTCATCCTCAAATCTGTGATGATTATTTGCATTTTCTTCACAATACCGAAATACAGCTTGCCATTACCATTGCCCCCTTAGATAAAGGCACACTATTGCCCAATGAAAATTTAGCGATTATTGCTGAAGCGCAGCTCTATGGCGAACGCGTCATGCAAAGGCGCAGACGACAAAAAACCACCGTTACCGACCCTCAAGCCGAAACCGGTTTTCATTCTCTTACTGAAATTACTTTGGGTGCTCCTATTGTTCATATTGAATATGGCGTAGGTCGCTACCGCGGACTAACCTATTTAAATATAGGTGAAAAAAACAATGAAAGGTTAACTGAGTTTTTAACTATAGAATATGCAAATCAAGATAAATTATATATCCCTATTGCTTCATTACAATTAATTACCCAATATTCTGGCAGCGATCCTGAACATGCGCCTTTAAATAAACTAGGCACCGATCATTGGGACAAAGCAAAGCGTAAAGCGTTTGAAAAAGCAAGAGATGTAGCTGCTGAACTTTTAGAAATTTATGCGCATCGAGAAGCAAAAATCGGAATTGCCTCGATGCCGCCTGGCGATCAGTATATCGCGTTTAAAAACCAATTTCCTTTTGAGGAAACGCCCGATCAAGCCAAGGCCATTGAAGATGTGCTGCGCGATATGCAAAGATCCCAACCTATGGATCGCTTAGTGTGTGGAGATGTGGGTTTTGGCAAAACAGAAGTTGCTTTAAGGGCGGCTTTTTTAGCTATCGAAAATAATAAACAAGTCGCCGTATTAGTGCCCACCACCCTTTTAGCACAACAACATTTTGATACTTTTTCAAATCGTTTTGCAGATTGGCCTATTAAAGTAGAACTCTTATCGCGTTTTAGAACGGCTAAAGAAGAAAAACAAGTCATTGAACAAGTTAAATCAGGGACTGTAGATATTTTAATAGGGACTCATAAAATTATTCAAGATACTATACAGTTTAATAACTTAGGATTGTTAATTATTGATGAAGAACATCGATTTGGAGTCCATCAAAAAGAAAAATTTAAATGTTTTCGAACTCAAGTTGATATACTCACCTTAACAGCAACTCCTATTCCGCGCACGCTTAATATGGCGATGGCTTCTATCCGAGATTTATCTATTATTGCAACGCCCCCGCAAAAACGATTGTCCATTAAAACATTTATAAAAGAGCACAATCCCAGCCTCATTAAAGAAGCGATTTTAAGAGAACTCATGCGCGGAGGCCAAGTCTATTACTTACACAATAGTATCGAAACCATCGCGAAAATTACCCAAGATTTACAAACATTGGTACCCGAAGCACGAGTTGATTTTGCACATGGACAAATGCCAGAACGCGACTTAGAACGCATTATGTCTAATTTTTATCATCAACGCTTTAATATTTTAGTGTGCACCACGATTATAGAAACTGGGATCGATATTCCTACTGCCAACACGATTATTATCCATCGTGCTGATAAATTTGGCTTAGCGCAATTACATCAACTACGAGGTCGTGTTGGGCGCTCGCATCATCAAGCCTATGCTTATTGTTTAACACCGCCTCTAAAAACGTTAAATAAAGATGCAATGAAGCGACTGCAGGCACTAGAGTCTTTAGAAGAACTAGGCTCTGGATTTACTCTAGCCACCCATGATTTAGAAATTCGAGGGGCCGGAGAGCTATTAGGAGATGAGCAAAGTGGCAATATTCAAACTATTGGCTTTACATTATATATGGAACTCCTAGATAGAGCGGTTAAATCGCTTCAAGCCGGAGAAAAGCCATCCACTATCACCGCTTTTCATTCTGGTCTTGAGCTCAATTTAAACCTCCCTGCGCTCATTCCTGAAGCATATCTCCCAGATGTACAAGCACGCCTGGTGCTGTATAAACGCATCAGTAATGCTAAAACAGATCAAGCGTTAAGCGATCTCAAAAGTGAGATGATCGATCGTTTTGGATTGCTCCCTGCTGCTATTCATAATTTACTGCAAATTACCTCTTTGAAATTAGTTGCTCAACCTATTGGAATCAAAAAAATTGACGCAAACGCACAAGGTGGGCGTATCATATTTAATGAACACCCTAATGTGAATATTGCTAAAATCCTTGATTTGGTTTCAAAGCACCCTGCTCAGTATCAATTGCATCACTCAAAAGAAGCACAACAACTTCGTTTTATACAAAATATGGATAAAATCGAGGATCGGTTTGAAATAATACACACCCTCCTCAAAAATATACGGATCTAAGCTATTATTAATATATGTTAATAAGAGTAAAAATCAATGGATTGGTTTTGATAGTATGCTTACTGATTTTTTCAATCAGTGGGCCAGTCTTCGCTTTGCGTTTTGATAGCAGGCCCATAACCCCTATTCCTGTTAACCCAACCCCTACTTCCATAGAAGCAAAAAAAATAGCATTAGGAAAACAATTATTTAATGATACACAATTATCTAAATATAAAAACCTGAGCTGTGCAAGCTGTCATGTATTAAAAACAGGGGGAACCCAATCAGCTCTAGCTAACGGGGTTAATATTCCAAGTATTTTTAATACACAATATAATTTTAAACAATTTTGGAATGCAAGTGCAGGCACTTTAGAGCAAGCTATTGAAAAAATGCTGCTTGATCCAAAATGGATGGGTTTCAATCCAAAAACTAACCTAACTAACTATAAAAAATTAGACACGCAAAAAATAGTAACGGCTTTAGCTGCTTATATCCGTACACTCAATACTCCTCATTCACGATTCGATAAATATTTAGCCGGAGATAACTCCGTGTTAAGCCCAGCTGAACATCAAGGGTATGCTCTTTTTAAAACGTATGGGTGTATTTCTTGCCACCAAGGTCTATTAATTGGTGGCAATATAATGGCACGATTTGGCATTTATCATAATGGAATCACCAAAACAACGATTCTAGAGAGTGATTTAGGATATTATCATGTCACTAAAAATCCAGCTGATAAATTTGTATTCAAAGTACCTTCATTACGCAATATCGCTTTAAGAAAGCTTTATTTCCATGATGGATCGATGAATAATTTAAATATGGTCATTGAGAAAATGGCTATTGATCAAATTGGGCGTCCTATTCCTCAAGAAGATATAAAATCCATCGTTGAATTTTTATATACTTTAACAGGCCAAATACCTGAAACATGAAAATAAACCTCACTTCTCATATAAAAGACAAATTAATCCAACTTTTTATTGGGGCAATCATAGTCCTGATGCTTATTTTGTATTATAAATTAGAACTGACTCCCTTTCCTTATCATAATTATAAAATAGCAGTCAGTTTATTTAAAAAATATGATGCTGAACTTAATGAAACGCTTGTTTTAACCCGCTTTGGCATTATTAGACAATATGATGCAATCGTAGCGTCCTTAGAGGGACTGTATTCAACACTGGATCTTTTAAAACAGGATTTACAAGGTACTCCTAATGCCGTCTTATCTAAACAATTAGCGATTACCCAAAGCTATTTAAACAAAAAAGATAGCATGGTGACGGAATTTAAACGCCTTAATCCAGTTTTAATTAATGCCACCCATGATTTTTCGACCATTTTAGTAGATATTATTGATACCGAAACGCAAGCTGATATTGTAGAGCGTTTTTCAATTAAAAATTACAATCCCGAGCATTCTGAATTTCTTACTAAATTAAACTTGCTGTTTAAAGATATGTTAACCTACACAAGCACCCCCACTGATACACTTTATAAATCATTAACAGAGCTCGTTAAAACGATTAAACAAAACCCTCTTAAAGTAGATCAAATCGATTTGGTCATTCAATACGCAGAAACTATCTTAAGTTATAAACCTAAAATTATGGAGCTGGGTCGTACTCTTTTGTTATTTCCTATTTCAGAAGAAATAGATAAGCTCTATAACTTGTATGAGACGGTTTATCTTGAGTCTAATAACCAAAAAAATTATTACCAATATTTCTTTTATGCTCTGTCTATTTTATTATTAGGTATCGTTCATTTTGCATTTAAACGCCTTCAAAATATTGTACAGGCACTAGATGAAAGTAATCAAAAATTAGAACAACGGGTGCTTCAAAGAACAAAAGATTTAGCTTCTAAAAACGAAGTGTTGAATAAAACCATGGAGCATTTGCATGAAGCACAAGATCAATTAATCGTTCAAGAAAAAATGGCGTCCGTGGGAATGCTAACCACTGGCATTGCACATGAAATTAAGAATCCTTTAAATTTTATTAATAATTTCTCTGAAATGTCTACCGAATTAGCTTTAGAGCTAAAAACCAGCTTAGAAAAAGAAAAAAAACAACTTTCTCAGGACAGTTATGCATTATTATACGAGCTTTCAAATGACTTAGAAGCTAATTGTCAAAAAATTCACGATTATGGCAAACGGGCTGATAATATCATTAATAGTATGCTCATGCATTCTAAAGAATCCAGTGCAGAAAAAGAACGCATCGATATATATCATTTGCTCAATAGTGCAACCGATCTGGCTATCTATAGTTACAAAACAAACAACCCACAATTTAATGCAAAAATAGAGAAAATTTTCCACTCCCAGTTAACTCAAATACTAGGCGCCCCTCCAGCCTTGAGTCAAACCATTGTCTCTATTTTAAGTAATGCGTGCTGGGCACTTGATGAAAAAGCAAAATTATCATTACCCACGCCTTTTAGTCCCCTTATTCGCATTACCACTTCTGAAAAAGACGGGTTTGCTATTATAAAGTTTTTTGATAATGGTATCGGTATTCCCGAAAAAAATATTATGAAAATATTTGAACCTTTCTTTACTACCCAACCTACTGGTCTAGGTCATACAGGATTAGGACTCTCTATTGCCTACGATATTATTACAAAACAACACAAAGGCGAGTTAAGTGTCGTCTCTATATTCGGACAAAGCACTGAATTCACTATTAAGATACCCATTACTTCTGAAAAAAAATAAAATAGGACTTGTATGAAAAAATTCTCGCACTATATTATCTGTGTATTGACTGTTTTTGCTATGTTTACTTTTTCAATAACACACGCTGCGGAGCTCTCTAAAGCAGAAGCTGAAAAATCAGATATTACGAGAGAATATTACTTAAAAGCCGCTTTTTTAAGATACGTTGTAGAATTTGTTCAATGGCCTAAAAATGCCATCCCCGAAACTGCAGTTAATATTTGTGTGTATGGTGAGATCCCTTCTTTAGAAGGACTCAATTCTATTAATGGAAAAGTAGTCAATAATAGAAGTATTGTCATTCGCACCATACCCACACTAGCAATCGCTCAATCGGGAAAACAAGAATGCCAAATGCTGTATATCGGAAAAACAGAAAATAATAAATTAAATTCTATTATACAAGAAATGAAAGATTTGCCCATCTTAACCTTTGGAGATCAAGCGGGCTTAGCAGAAAAAGGGGGCACAATGAATTTTTATATTACCAATAACCGTATGGGCATCATGATTAACCAAGAAACCGTTTCACAAAATAAGCTTCAAATTAACCCTAGAATGTTAAAACTGGTCACCGTTTTTCCAGATGCAAAACAATTAAAAAACAATTAAAATACAGTGCATTCAACTACTGGAGTCATAAGTAATTTTTTCATTCGTTGTTTGGATTCATGCGAGCGATTATCTTTTAGTGAATCCAAAACAGATTCTACGCTTTGCCTATCATTACAAATTAATAGCGTATCGCACCCTGCTTCTAACGCTAAAGTAGCCTTCGTTGCGATATCTCCTAAATATGTCGTTGCTTTCATAGACAAATCATCACTAATAATAGCGCCTTTAAAACCAAGTTCTGCTCGTAAAATTTCTTGTAACCATACTCTTGAAAACCCAGCAGGCACACTATCTACTTGATTATAAATAATATGCGCAGGCATCACGGCGTGAATATTATTGATCTTTTTTTGAATTAAATATTTAAAAGGCAACATATCGTCCTTAATTTCATTGAGCGTACGAGTATCAATAGGAAGCTCTAAATGAGAATCTGGAGCGACCCCACCGTGTCCTGGAAAATGTTTCAGCGTTGCACTCATGCCTGCTTTACCCATACCTAGGATGTAACTCATAGCCAACTGTGACACGCTCATGGGCTCACGATGAAAAGCCCTATCCCCTATAATTTGACTAATGCCTTTATTACAATCTATTACTGGAGCAAAACTAATGTCTATTCCAACTTCTTGAACCTCCCTGGCCATTAGCTCGCCTAGATACTGTGCATAATGTAAAACTTGGGATGGTTCAAATAAGGCAGAATCTAACATTGTGCCAATACTCCCTAAAGGAGGCAAGAGCGTAAATTCAGATTTAAGGCGTTGCACTCGCCCTCCTTCTTGATCAACTGAAATTAAAAATTCAGATGACAGAGCACGAATAGAAGCAATCAAGGCAGTTAATTGTTCGCGTGATTCATAATTTCTAGCAAATAATATAATACCTCCTACTAAAGGATGCATTAAAATATCTTTATCTTCTGAAGTTAAACCTACCCCTTCAATATCGCAAATAATAGGACCCATGCTCTTTTGTCTCCAAAAAGTTATTTAAATTAGTTTATTAAAATCTTCGTCCCTACCGGGATCACATTAAATAATTGTATTAAATCTGCATTATACATTTGAATACATCCTCTTGATTGAGGCGTACCTAATATTCGCTCATCAGGTGCACCATGAATATAAATATAGCGACGCATGGTATCACAATTGCCAAAGCGATTTTTTCCTACTTCTAAGCCACTGAGCCAAAAAATACGGGTTAAAATCCAATCCCGATTCTTAGATTGTGCGCCTAACGTAGGGGTGTATATCTCCCCGGTGGGGCGCCTAGCAATAAAAACCGTATTAACAGGCTGTTTATCACCAATTTTAGCCCGAATAGTATGCCACCCACGAGGTGTTTTTTCACTTCCAAATACTTCTCCTACTCCATTTTTAGCAGTAGAAATACTATACGTTGATGTATTGCCAGCACCATAAAAATGGGTAAGCAATTGTGTTTTTACATCTACGTGCAAATAATTTTCTAAACTGTTGCTGTCCAATTTTTTAAAAATTCCATTAAATGGGGTTGATTAGACTCTCTTAAAGTAGATTTCACTAAATCACACTCTAAAGCATATTCTTCTTTATTTAATTTACCGCGCATAAGTTCAAAGCGTAAATAAATTAAATAGGTATTTAAAACATCCGTTTCACAATAATCTCGAATAGAGTGATGCTCTGCTTGAGAATAAGCATCCCATACTTTATCTCCCGCCATTCCCATTTTACCAGGCAAATCTAACATAACCGCAATATCCTGTAATGAGGCACACGCTTTTCCTTGATACGCCGATAAAACATCCATTAAATCCAAATGCCTGGCATGATAACGATTTAAATAGTTATTCCATTTAAACTGATTATCGCCCTCTCCTGCTTCCCAATAAGTAGGCGCTGCAATACCGTGTAATAAAGCTCTATAATGCAAAACGGGCAAATCAAAACCACTCCCATTCCAAGAAACCAAAGTAGGCATGAATTTGTCAATACCACTAAAAAATCGCTCAATGAGCTCTGCTTCACTAGAGTGGGGCTCGCCCAAAGACCATACTTTTACAGTATCGTTATTTCTAAATACCGCTGAAATGGCAACAATTTTTTGCAAATGATGACGAATAAATGTTTTGCCTGTATCCGCTTTGGCTTTTGCAAACATAGCTTGCGCTACTTCAAGATCCGTCAACCCCTCTAAGTCGAGCAACTTTTTCCCACTGTGGATATCAGGAACGGTTTCAATATCAAAAACAAAAATTTTCATATTTTTTATTTCAAGCAAGTTAATTGACTCTTAAGGGTCAACATTATATTAATAATCAGCAACATTCTGATATTATACCAGAATGAACCACTCTACCACTTCTATGTCCTCTTCGCCACGTGCTTTATGGAGCACCCGTTTTTCTTTTATCATGGCCTGCGCAGGCGCCGCTGTGGGTATTGGTAATATTTGGAAATTCCCCTATCTAGTAGGTGAAAATGGAGGCAGTGCTTTTGTATTATTATTTTTAATCAGCGTTACTTTTATTGCACTGCCTGTTTTAATAGGGGAAATACTGATTGGGCGTCTAGGGCGCAAAAACTCAGTTGATACCCTGAGCTTACTTGCAAAACAGTATAATGCTTCAAAATACTGGAGTGCACTAGGATGGTTAGGCTGTCTTACTCTCTTACTCATTCTCAGTTTTTACAGTGTGGTTGCAGGATGGTCATTAGCCTATCTTTTAAAATCCATTACCGGGCAATTTTTAGATTTACAACTTCCCCAGATTCATGCCATTTGGACAGAGTTACTTGCTAAGCCTTCGGTACTCTTATTTTGGCATACCATTTTTATGGGACTCACAGTGGGGGTAGTGGCCAAGGGGATCCACAAAGGAATTGAAAAATTATCTAATATCTTAATGCCCGGATTATTTCTTGTGCTCCTTTTTCTTGTGGGATATGCACTCACGATGGGCGATGCCAAAAGTGCTTGGCATTTTTTATTTGATTTTAAATTATCCGATGTGACTCTACATTCTATTATTTTAGCTATGGGTCAAGCTTTTTTCTCAATGTGTACTGGGGCAGGCGCTATGTTAATTTATGGCTCTTATTTACCTGAAAAAACACAATTAGCCAGCACCACAGTGATTATCGCTATTCTCAATACCTTGGTTGCTTTATTAGCGGGGTTGGCTATTTTTCCATTGGTCTTCGCTCATGGCATTTCGCCTGCAGGAGGGCCTGGATTAATGTTTCTTGCCCTTCCTATGGCTTTTACTAATATGATAGGCACGACCCTGATTAGCACCCTATTTTTTACCTTATTATTTTTTGCAGCGTGGACTTCTTCTATTTCTATGTTAGAGCCTCTTGTGGCCTTGGTCACGGAAAAAACTAATATTAAACGATCGCCCGCTTCTATAATGATAGGTACATTTTCATGGGGTTTAGGGTTAATAACGCTGTATTCATTTAATATATGGCAAGATATTAAAGTATTGAATCAATGGTCATTATTTACCATAATGACTGATTTGCCTACGAATATTTTTCTCCCCATTGGAGGGTTATTATTCAGTTTATTTGCTGGCTGGGTATTACCACAAGCCCTCACCAAAATGGAAATCAATATTAGTGCCTCTTGGCTGTATTCTATTTGGTTAATCAATGTACGCTATATTGCACCTATCGCCATTTTTATTGTCTTAATCGCAAGTATCTTATAACCCAATCTTATTGAGATTTCTGCTTTTACACCCCCCTCTCGAATTTGGGGGTAGCAATTGAGGAACTTCAAAGATCTTCAAATTTTTTGAAGGTTTCGAAGGTATAGTAACCCGCAATCCTAGTTATCGCGACAGATAAAGATAGTTGTCACTTAACATAAATATCTTTACCGTTGATGTCCAAAAAAATTTGTGGACATCGTTAAAATACGCCCCGATCAAAAAATTTAACGAGGCAATATATAAGCAGGTCCAGTAATCACCTTGGATGACTTGGCCGGCAACCCAGCCGGAGACAAACCAAAGTGCTAAAAATTGAGGTAATGTAAGTTTCATTTTTTTATCTTCGCCACTGTTCATTTGGATTTGTACCTTGAGGATGTTCTTGGCTTAATTCTACTATATTATAATAAATATGGGTTTTATATCGTAATCGTCACAAATGCCACTGCAAAGTCACGCTCATCTGCCAAACTTATATACGTTTTTGCAAGATTATGTTTGATAACATATTGTAGAGCTTCCCCTAAATAAGACACTATAGGTTGACCCAATACAGTATTGGTAATAGAAATATCTTTAAATGCAATCCCATTGGCAATCCCTATTCCTAACGCTTTTGCAACCGCTTCTTTACCTGCAAAACGTTTAGCCAAATAAGGAGCACATTGATTCGAAGATAATTGCTGATATTGAAGATATTCTTCTTTGGATAAAATACGTTTGGCAAAAGCAACTCCATAACGAGATACTATTTTTTGTATCCGAGCAATCTGAACTATATCTGTGCCAATGCCAAATATACTCATTATAATCTTGCTTCTTTTATTAATGTCTTCATTTCTTTTACCGCCCTATCTAATCCAGTAAAAATAGCTTGGGAAATAATAGCATGACCAATATTGAAAACGCGTATTTCAGGAATACAAGCAATAGCAGTCACATTATGATAATGAAGACCATGACCAACATGCACTTGTAATCCAAGGGCATGTGCAAATTTAACCGCTTTTTCAATTTTAGAAAGTTCAAATTTTTGTTCTTCAAGTCTTAATGCATTCCCGTATTGACCTGCATAAATTTCAATACACTGCGCACCCGCTTCTTTTGCTAATTCAATTTGTTTACAATCGGGTTCTACAGATAGACAAGCATGTATCCCTTGATCTACTAATCGATGATAAGCATTTTTAATATCGCTAAAATACTCAACCATATCCAGGCCCCCTTCTTTTATTTCAGGTACTAAACAAACATACTCCGGTTGAAGTTGTTCAGCTAAAGCCAGCATAGACTCGCTAGGTGCCATTTCTAAATTAATGGGAGTTTGGGCCAACCCTTTTAATAATATTAAATCTCTATCTTGAATATGACGTTTATCTTCCCTTAAATGCAGCGTAATATGATCAGCCCCTGCGGTGGCTGCGGTTAATGCTGCCATCATCGGATCGGGATATCGCGCCCCTCTAGCTTGTCGCAGCGTTGCTATAGGATCAATATTAACCCCTAATGAAATAGAATTTGCCATATAATTACACACCCAATAATAATTTTTTTACTAATACTCTACTATGAATCATTTTATTACCCAAAATACGTTGTAAAGCCATTCTTAATTCCAATTTTACATCTATAACGCCTGTTAAATCAAGTGCATAGCCCAATTCAGCTAATAATTCAGACTCAAAAACTCTTAAACTGTCTCGAATTTTTTCATTCTCATTGTTAGAATGTGCTAATGCATTTAAAACAATTTCATACTGTTGATATAATCTAACATAGGGATCGTTATAATTGAGCACTTTTATTAACAATTCATTAACATAAAGCGCGCTAAATAAACTTAGTCCTTGCAACCAATAAGGTGCCGCTTGTGCTTGTCCATCTACTAAGATTTTTAAATCACTTCGACCGGTCCAGGATAAAAATAAAGCAGAAAATGGCTGCAACACGCCCTTAAAAGAAGAATTTTTTCGCTTTGCGCCTCTTGCTAAAATAGATAAACGACCATGATTTTCAGAAAAAATATCTAAAATCAAAGAGGTTTCCTTAAAGGGGCGTTGATGTAAAATAAAACAACGTTGTAATTCTTGACGTACCGTTGATAAACTTGCAGTGCTCGGGGTATTAGGCACTCAAATGATCTGCCAATCCAAAATCAGATAATGCTACTTTACTATTAGACCATCCTTTTTTAACTTTAACCCATAACTTTAACATCACTTTTTTTCCTAATAATTTTTCCATATCCAGCCGTGCTTGAGTACCTATTATTTTTAAAGTTTCGCCTTTATGGCCAATTAAAATCGTTTTTTGCCCTAATTTTTCAACCCAAATTAATGCATGAATTTCCACCACTTTTTCTAAAGACTCAATAGATTCGATTTGAACACTAGCCGCATATGGTACTTCTTGTTCTAGAGTGCGCATAATTTTTTCACGGACTAATTCTGCAATTCTAAAAGAATCACTGCGGTTAGAAATGGCATCTTGCGGAAAATGATGTGGTCCAGGCAAGCAAAAATGAGTAATTTCTTCTTCTAATACATCCACTTGTAAACCATTCATAGCACAAATAGGAATAATTTTGGCAAACGCAAATTCACCTGATAAACGTTCAATTAAAGGCAGCAATTGTTCTTTACGGGGAATTTTATCAATTTTATTAATAGCTAAAATAACCGGGAGCTTCGATCTTTTAATCATCGAAAACACCACCTCATCTTCTTGCGTAAATTTTTGTGCATCAATTAAAAACACAATGGCATCCACGCCTTTTAAAGTCGTCGTGGCAGCCTGATTCATATAATGATTTAATTTTTTTTCACCCGCTTTATCTACATTATGAATACCCGGGGTATCAATATAAATCATTTGTTTATTATCGATGGTTTTAATACCATAAATCTGATTTCGGGTAGTTTGAGGACGATGCGAAGTAATACTCACTTTTTGTTTTAATATTTTATTAAGTAAAGTAGACTTTCCTACATTAGGCCTACCCACAATTGAAATAAAACCACAAAATTCACTCATTTTTAACTTCCTCTAATAAAACTAACATTTTTTGTGCACATATTTGTTCTGCAATACGGCGGCTTTGCGCAACCCCTTCTACTGAAAAAGAATAATCTGGCAATTCACATTGAATATAAAATATTTGCTCATGCGATTTACCATCTGTTTTTACTAAGGCATAAACAGGCAACGATTTTTTACGAGCCTGAAGCCATTCTTGTAATACTGTTTTTGGATCTTTTTGTATATTTTTTAAAGATAAACTACTTAACCTTGTTTCATACCATCTTAGCACACAATTTTTGACCACTTCCATATTCATACCACTATCAAAATAAATAGCCGCAATAATAGCCTCTAGCGTATCTGCTAAAATAGACTCTCTGCGGTGCCCACCACTGAGTTTTTCTCCCATACCCAATAATAAATAGTTATCTAATTTTAAATCAAGTGCAATTTGCGCTAAAGTGACCCCATTAACTAATTGCGAGCGCAATCTGGTTAAATCACCTTCTTTGGCATATATAAATTGAGAAAATAACTGCGCAGATATAATGAGGTTTAAAATAGAATCGCCTAAAAACTCTAAACGCTCATTATTAATATGGCCCACACTGCGGTGTGTTAAGGCTTGATTTAACAACTCGGGCTGTTTAAAACAGTACCCAAAACCATTCATATTTTACTGCCTACTCGCTTCCAACGAATATCTTTATTAAGCATATCCCAACTCATCCAAATCCTGGATGCCTTTCCTAATATTAATTCTTCTGGAACAAACCCCCAAAAGCGACTATCTTCGCTTGCATCTCGATTATCCCCCATCATAAAATAATGACCGGCAGGCACCACTAATTCTTTTTGATCAACGCCCTCATCAAAATGTAACCAAATTTTATGATCCGCATCTTTCAAATTCTCAGAAAATTCTTTCACATCCATGGCATGCCCATTCAAATCAATATCAGAGGTGTTTTCTACAAACTCTTGCTTAATAGGCTTATCATTAATATATAAGGTTTTATTTTCATAGCGAATTTTATCACCAGGCACTCCTATAACGCGCTTGATAAAATCAACTGAGGTATTTTTAGGATACCGAAATACCATTACATCGCCTGCCTGAGGCTCGCTAATATTTAATATTTTAGTACCCACTAATGGAAGTCTTAAGCCATAAATATATTTATTAACTAAAATAAAATCCCCTTCTAAAAGGGTAGGCTTCATAGAGCCTGAAGGAATTCTAAAAGGTTCAAAAATAACAGCTCTTAATAGAAAAACAATTAATAAAATTGGAAAAATAGATTTTGCAAAATCTATTATTGCATTGGGCTGCACGCCTGCTTTTCGTTTTTGACGATTGATTATAGAATCTCCCAACCATAATACTACAGTTACCGTAGTTGCTATTAACAATAAGGCTGAGAAGTCATAATATAATTTCATTATTTTTTATCCTTGTTTACTTGTAACACTGCCAAAAAAGCTTCCTGAGGGATTTGCACTTGGCCAACTTGCTTCATTCGTTTTTTACCTGCTTTTTGCTTTTCTAATAATTTCCTTTTTCGAGAGACATCTCCTCCATAACACTTAGCAATCACATTTTTTCTCAAGGCTTTTACATTGGTTCGAGCCACAATTTGGCCCCCAATAGCCGCTTGAATAGAAACATCAAACATTTGACGAGGGATCAAATCTTTCATTTTTGCAGTTATTTCTCGCGCCCGATACGCACCATTAGCACGATGCACAATTAACGCTAAAGCATCTACTTTTTCGCTATTAATTAAAATATCCATTTTAATTAAATCAGCTGATTGAAAACGTAAAAACGTATAATCTAATGAGGCATACCCACGACTAATCGATTTAAGTCTGTCAAAAAAATCTAACACTACTTCACTAAGAGGCAATTCATAAGAAATAGAAATTTGCTTCCCCACATACAGTAACTTAGTTTGCATGCCTCTGCGCTCTACACACAAGGTGATGACATTTCCTAAATAATCTTGAGGAACTAAAATATTAGCTTCTACAATAGGTTCTCGTATATCGGCAATTTTTTGCGTTTCAGGTAACTTCGCAGGGCTATCTACATAGATAATCTCCCCTGCTGTGGTTTCCACTTCGTAGACAACGGTAGGGGCTGTAGTAATTAAATCTAAATCGTATTCCCGCTCTAAACGTTCTTGAATAATTTCCATGTGCAACATGCCTAAAAAGCCACATCGAAAACCAAAGCCTAAGGCTTGAGAAGATTCAGGCTCAAACACCAAAGAAGCATCATTTAAACTTAATTTACTTAACGCTTCCCTAAAAGACTCAAAATCATCTGCATTCACCGGAAATAAACCCGCAAATACTTTAGGTTGTACTTTTGAAAAGCCTGGCAAAGGGGCATTGGCTAGATTTTTTGCTAAGGTAATGGTATCTCCAACAGGCGCACCATTAATATCTTTAATGCCGGCTACAATAAATCCCACTTCGCCTGCAGCTAATTGATTCGTAATCTCTCGTTTAGGGGTGAAAATACCAACTTGATCCACATTATAATCTATTCCAGTAGACATAATCCGAATTTTAGCACCTTTTTCTAGATGACCATTTTTGACACGCACCAAAGAAACCACCCCTAAGTAGGGATCAAACCAAGAATCAATAATTAAAGCTTGTAAGGGCGCTTGAGGATCGCCTTGTGGCGCAGGAACACGCGCAATAATCATTTCTAATAATGCTTCTATGCCCAAGCCTTGTTTTGCACTTACTCCTAATGCCTCTTGCGCATCAATACCAATAATTTCCTCAATTTCAGCTTTTACCCTATCTGGCTCGGCTTGGGGCAAATCAATTTTATTTAACACTGGAATCACTTCCAATCCTTGATCAATGGCGGTATTGCAATTTGCTACCGTTTGGGCTTCTACGCCCTGAGCCGCATCTACTACTAACAATGCACCCTCACAAGCGGCTAATGAACGAGAGACCTCATAACAAAAATCAACATGACCTGGCGTATCAATAAAATTGAGTTTATATTCTTGCTTATCTTTTGCCGTGTACATCAAGGTCACACTCTGTGCCTTGATAGTAATACCGCGTTCGCGCTCTAAATCCATAGAATCTAGCACTTGGGCGACCATCTCTCGATTGCTCAGGCCACCACAAAATTGAATTAAACGATCGGAAAGCGTTGATTTGCCATGATCTATATGGGCAATGATGGAGAAGTTTCTAATATTTTTCATAGAGGTCATTTTAACATAAATTTTAAGGTAATAAATCAGTTGGCCATGATACTGATCAATTATTTAAGCTTTGCATAAAATTGGATAAAATCAGCCCAGCTAAATACCTTTTATAGTAGGATTAAAATCTAAAAACTATAGTGAAATAAGAATAATCCTGCTACAATAGGATTATAGGGATTTTTTCGATTACTTACTCATTAAAGACGTTATAGTAGGATTATAATGGGAAAAAATATTAAAGTACTGCCAACGCCTGATCTTAATACTAATATAACTTCACTCTTATTGGGACAAGCTATTCGATCAAAACGTACTCAAAGCCAGTTGCGTTTAGAAGATGCCGCTGCTTTATGTCAGGTATCAAAACAAACATTGATGAATATTGAACATGGGAAAGGGACAAGCCAAATGAATCTCGTGTTGAAAATTTGCGCAGGCTTAGGTATACAGCTTCATATTTTGCCGTGGGCTGATTCTCAAGAGGTAAATGATGATTGGCGCTGAAGGGCTAATAGATTATTTCTCTAATTGAGACTCTATTTTTTTTCGAGCCCGATATAAACGACTGCGAATCGTCCCTATAGGACAATTCATGATTATGGCAATTTCCAGATAACTATGCCCTTCATTTTCAAATAAAATAAAAGGAGTACGTAGTTTTTCCGGCAGCTGTTTTACCGCATCATGTACACCCAATGCGAACTCTTCTTGAATAAGAATATCTTCTGGTGCACCAAAATCAGGAGATTGAAAAGAAGATGGCATTTTGCGAATATCAACAGTATTCACATCCATATCCACCATACGCATTTTTCTGCGATCTAAATTATTTTTAGCGGTATTCATCGCAATACGATAAAGCCATGTATAAAAAGAACTCTCGCCTCGAAATCCTCCCATTGCCTTATAGGCTTTTAGAAAAGATTCTTGAGAAATATCAAATATCTCACTTTGATTATTAGCATAGCGGCTCACCACATTAGAGATACGTCCTTGATATTTAACCATTAAAAGTGCAAAGGCAGCTTTATCGCCCTGAATTGCTAATTCAACCAATGCCTTTTCTTGCGTTACAGGTAATCTCACTTAATGCCTCATCTTTCTAACTAATATAGAATTACATCGGCACAAGTATCATAATCTTTAAATATTTGGAGAACTTTATTTAGGCCATAGCAAGGTAACCAGTTTTCGATACTCTATAGAAGATAAAGCATCACGGGGTAACACTAATGTAGCTAATCGGGTGTAATTAATAGGTTTATAAATTAAAATAATTAAAAAAACACTACGATAATAATAGGCTAGTTGTATTTTTTGAGTCTGCCCATTTTTAAAAGCAATCTCCCAAAAAGTAGGAATATAAGGATATAGCTGTTTTAAGCTTATAATCGGATTTATTTTATATTTTTGCATCCATTTTTGAAAAGACCAATACGATAGGATTACACATAAAAAAGCTACAATCAGATAATATACATTAGCATACACCAGCTCAAAAATAGCAATCCAACCAATTATTTCAGTGCTGAGCCATATTAGAAATAAAGCTTTAGAGCGATTTATACTTAAACCCGGCTCTGACATCGAATGGTCTCAATTAAAGCTTGAAAATGCATCAGTTCCCCCGTGGGCTCACTTTTCCCCATAAACCATTCATAGAGTAAAGGATCGGGTAATTTTAATAACTCGTATAATTTTTCTTGTTGTTCCTCAGATAACTGAGTAAATTGGCTTTTAATTAAGGGGGCCAAAAACAAATCGCATTCTAACATGCCTCTTTTACATGCCCATTCTAATCGAGATAATAATTTTGATTTCATGTACAATACCCATATGAATACACAGAATATCACTCGGCGCCCCGATCACGGCTGTATCCTCATCTGGGGACCCCAAGCAGAAATTTTTTTACAAGGTCAACTCACTTGTGATGTCAAAAGCTGCCCTACTTTTGGAGGATATTGTAACACGCAAGGCAGACTCATTAGTCTCTTTCGTTTGCTACAAAATCCTTTAGAACAAGATAAGGGCTATTGTCTAGAATGTCCGCTAGAGATTCTAGAATCTACCCTGCATACTTTAAAAAAATATGCTATTTTTTCAAAAGTCACCATCGAAAATATTTCTCAGATTTCAGAAAATATTCCTGAACTGGATATCGGCACTCAAATAAACCAACTACAAACCCTAGATATCCTTTCCAAAACACCCCAATTAACATCAAAAACTCAAGGTATGTTTTTACCTCATCATGTCAATCTTCCTGAACTCAAGGGGGTCAGCTTTAATAAAGGATGTTATCTAGGTCAAGAAATTATTGCCAGAATGGAATATCGTAGCAAAATTAAAAAACATTTGGCTATTTTTGAGTATGACTTTGACTTACAGAGCCCACTAGAAGCGGGCTCTGCAATCTATCATCCAGACCACACAGAACCAGTGGGCCATATCGTCAATACTTCCAAAACACTCATTTTAGCATCCGTGCTCGATGAGCATTGCGTCAAAGAACTACGCGTTAGCAGTATCACTCTTAGGCCGCATGTGGGGGAATAAAATCACGTCTCGTATAGACGGGCTGTTTGTAAACAGCATCACCAATCTATCGATACCAATCCCTTCTCCAGCCGTTGGGGGAAGTCCATATTCTAAGGCAGTAATATAATCCTCATCATAGTGCATCGCTTCTTCATCACCCTGCGCATGCGCATCGGCTTGCTCTTTAAAACGTGCAGCTTGAGTATGGGGATCGTTTAATTCAGAAAACCCATTGGCTAATTCTCTACCCGCTACAAAAAACTCAAATCTATCTGCTACAAAAGGATCTTCATCGTTGGCTCGAGACAAAGGAGAAACTTCACAAGGGTAATGCGTAATAAAAGTAGGCTCCATTAACCGATGCTCTACTGTTTTTTCAAATATTTCTATTTGATATCGGCCCAAACCATACTCTGGTTTGATTTCTAGCCCCATACTCGCATTAATTTTTTTAATTTTTTCAATATCCTCTAAATCAGAAGGATTAATTTCTGGATTATAAAACAGTATAGATTCTTTTACACTCATGCGAGTAAAAGGCTTTGATAAATCAAATGTATGTTCTTGATATTCAAGAACCTGGGTACCCAGTACGGTTTTGGCAAGAAAACGCATCATTTCTTGAGTTAATTGAATAAAATCATTATAATCTTTATAGGCTTGATAAAATTCAACCATGGTAAATTCTGGATTATGACGCGTGGATAATCCTTCATTTCTAAAATTCCGGTTTATTTCAAAAACTTGTTCTACCCCCCCCACGACTAACCGTTTTAAAAATAATTCAGGTGCAATACGCAAATATAAGGGCATATCCAATGCATTATGGTGTGTTTTAAAAGGCTTGGCTACTGCACCACCGGGGATCACATGCATCATAGGCGTTTCAACTTCAACGAACTCTCTTTCTAATAAAAACTGGCGAACCCCTTGCACAATGTGTGAGCGAATCATAAAGGTTTTGCGAGTTTGTGCATTCACCATCAAATCTAAATAGCGTTGGCGATAGCGTGTTTCTATATCACTTAAACCGTGATATTTATCAGGCAAAGGTTTCAGAGCTTTGGTAAGCAGCTGTATTTCACTGGCTCTGACACTTAATTCACCTGTTTTAGTTTTAAACAAAGCACCTTTAATGCCTATAATATCGCCTATATCCCAATCTTTAAACATTTCGTATTGGCCTTGAGCCAATAAATCTTCTTTAATATAGACTTGCATCACGCCCGTCATATCTTGAAGATTCACAAAGCTAGCCTTCCCCATTAAACGCCGAGTCATAATACGCCCTGCAAAAGACACCGCTTGAGGATTGCTCTCTAAAGTTTCATTGGTTTTATGACCAAAAGCATCCTGCGCAGGCTGTGCAAAATGAGTGCGTTTAAATTTATTAGGGTAGATTTTCCCTTGTTTACGCCATGTATTTAATTTTTGTAGTCTATTTTCAATTTGTTCATTAATATCATTAATTGGTTCTATTTCTGTGCTCATTTAAGTTAAACCCCTTGTTGTAAACTGGCTATAATAAATAAATCTAATAAATTTCCATCTAGCATGCCCTGAGTGTTGCTGGTTTCAACCCCGGTTCGCAAATCTTTAATGCGAGAATCATCTAATACGTAAGAGCGAATTTGAGATCCCCATCCAATATCTGATTTAGAAGCCTCTACGGATTGTTGCTCTGAAACACGTTTTTGTTCTTCAAATTCATACAATTTAGCACGTAATAAACTCATTGCCTGAGCTTTATTTTTATGTTGAGACCGATCGCTTTGGCACTGAGATACAATACCTGTCGGAATATGGGTTATTCTTACTGCGGAGTCCGTTTTATTAACATGCTGCCCACCCGCACCACTGGCTCTGTAAGTATCTATACGTAAATCAGCAGGATTAATATCAATTTCAATTGTATCATCTATAATAGGAGAGACAAAAATTGCTGCAAAAGAAGTATGTCTACGATTTCCAGAATCAAAAGGCGATTTTCTTACTAATCGATGCACACCGGTTTCTGAGCGCAACCATCCAAATGCGTATTCGCCTTCTACTTTAATAGTTACGCCCTTTATCCCGGCTACATCCCCATCTGAAATTTCTAAAATAGTTCCCTTAAATCCTTTACGCTCTATCCAACGCAAATACATTCTTAATAGCATTTGTGCCCAATCTTGAGCCTCTGTGCCGCCAGAACCTGATTGAATATCTACAAACGCACCCTGAGCGTCAAGTTTCCCACAAAACATACGACGAAATTCTAAATTTTCAATACTGGTTTGAATTTGTGCTACATTATTTTCAATTTCAGCTAACGTTTCTTGATTTTCTGTACTATGCTGCTCTGCTTCTTCTAATCCTGATACTAATCCAGATTCACTCATAATTAAATCTAATAACTCTTTATTATCGGCTAAGCTGGCTTTAAGCTCATCACAACTATAGATTAATTTTTCTAATTCAATTTGTTCTTTACCCAGAGCTTGCGCTTTTTCGGGCTTGCTCCATATAGATGAGTCTTCTAACTCTTTTAGAACCTCTTCTAAACGCTCACGTTTTAAAGGGACATCAAAGATACCCCCAAATCGCATCTAATCGATCGGATAAGTTCTTTATTAAAGCAATAAGGGGGTTCATTTCAACCATGATTGTGCTCCTCAACCTAAAGGGATTATTTTACCAGAATTTTAAGATGTTATTTGATATGTTTTAAGAGGAAAATGCATGTTAGTTAACATGCATTTTAAAATACATTTTAAGAGGTGTGTTATTTTTTCAAAGAATCAAAATCGCTTTGAACTTCACCCTGTGCCTGAGGCATTTCTACCAATATATACTCCTTGTCAGCCTCCATTGAGGCTTGACTTACAAATGGATAATTAAATAATAATAATAACACATTTGAAAAGAATCCTGGCTGTGCCATAGAGTGCACTTTCAAGCGCGCATCGTCAATCCTTACATTATTCGCAAATATATCATAGCGTATCTGATGGGATAACTCATGAGCCTGTACGCCACAAAGCACTTCATCTCGAATACATAACAGTGGCTCTATGAAGAATGTGACCTGGCCCCCATTAATAGAGCTGTTTACTTCCACTATTGGTTTTTCAAAACGAAGATAATCTGTTTTTGCAGTTGAATTACTAATCTCAAGTAATGCCTGCGTAATCGCGCGAAATAAAGGATCGGCATTAGAAATAGATTGGATCTCCTGCTTGCCTACTTCTTTATAAAAAATCTCTTCTCCTTGAATGCTACACCCATACTCATCTTTTTGAGTAGAAGTCATAAGATAATATAATTGAGTAGTATGCAAAGTACATTTTGCAGTCTGTAAGCTATGATCTTCATTTTTAAAAAATTGCATATTTTTTATTGCGCCCGATCCTATCAAGCCCATCGCTCTACCTTGACATTGTAAGCTGTTAGCAAGTATTTGATAAGATTCAACTAAAAGGCCTTGGCTCGCACCGATATGAAGTAATTGAGCTCTGCTCAAAGGGACCCCATTATATACAATATAGGAAGCAATGTTATTTGCTAAGTCTAAACGTTCCTCAGCATCTTCTCGAGGCAAGATAATTTCTTTATCTTTACCGTGTAATAGCACGGGCTTGCTCACTCCGCCAACCTTGATCTCAATAAAATTTTGAGGTTCGTCAGGCAAACAAACACTGAGATCTCGATTAATATCTTTAGCTAATTGCTTTACACAAAGTAGGCTTTCTTTTTGATTTTCTGACTTGGTGGATCTTGTCAAAACAGGTGCATTATAATGATAGGCACTACAGGTTCCAGGCAAAGGGGATAAAATAAAATCAGGCATACTACTACTTCCTCAAACTGCTTTAAAATCATGGACTACTAGGCAGTTACTGTACTACAAAAAAAAGAAAATATCTATTTTTTCACCAACATTTTTTCAGCAATACTTTTTTTAAAAACGCTGTAAAATATAATATAATTGTATATACATGCTACTTTTAACTGGATAATTTTTAATTTGAAGTGTTATACCTATCACCCTCGATGTTGATGACATAGAATCGAGACCTCATAGTTTGAGATCTCGATTCTATTTGGCTTATCGTTTTGGTTTTTTTCTAGAATGCGTATCTTCAGACTGATTCTCATCAGCTCGATAGTGCTTAGAGTTTGCTTGTGATGTATCTTCTTTTTCCTCTTTTTCTTCTTTTTCTTCTTTTTCTTCATATGGTTCATGTGCAGGCATAGGTGCGGTATGCCCTATGCTGGATGTAAAGTGCAAGATTCTGTTTTTCAACTGAATATTTTGTAGCTCTTGTTCCAGATGAGACAGATAGCCGGAAATTTCTATCGGTAATTGTCCCTGTTGTATGATATTGGCCCGATCACGCACGATATATGTACCTGTTGTTGATACATATACGCAGCCATATAGAGGACCACTCTTTGGTAAAGAATCGAGCAACTCAAGATAATACCCAATGCGTGGATTATAATTTATAATTTTTATAATTATTTTTTCAATCTCCAATAGAGTAGGTCTTTCTAGAGTTACCTTAATAACGGCTTTTAAATTTTCTATATTAATTTGTTTGTTTGCAATATTTTCAGAATACGTGTCTATCAATTTTGCTTGGATTTTTTCACGTAGCTGATTTTTAACAGGGTTGGTTAATTCAAAAGAATCATTTAGCGACTCACGTAGCTCTGTAACTTCTGTGTGACTGAGTACCTCTATACTGAGTAATTCGCTCATCAAAGACATCGCTTTAAATGTGAGCATTTCCTTGGTTAAAACAAAGATCCGAACGTCTGGATGACGACCTAATAAGGCTGTAACGAGATGATTAAAACATCCGCCTTGACATTTTGGCTTACGATCCGCACTATCTGGATGGAGATCTTGATCATTATCGTCAAGATTACCATCTCGTTGAATCTGAAATAAATATTGAATCAATCCATCGAGTCTATCTTTAGACTGTGTTATGCTATCTCTGTTTGGAGTGAATGTAGCGCGATCATGAATGCCAATCCAGATTAAAGTGAACAATTGCTTCAAATTAACATTACTGCCACCCTCAACATATTCAACATACTCATTCTTTGTCTTCATGAGCAGGATAGCCCTTTTGGCAGCAGCCTGTAATGAATTGGTTAAATCTAACATGTTAATCCATTGAGTAATATCGGCCTCATGTGTCTTGGTCAATTGAAATAGTAATTGTTGTGTACTTTCTTTTTTCATAAAAAGTAAAATAGCATCGTGATTAATATTATCATTGATATCCCCCTTAGAACCCATTGCCCAGGTATTGAGCATTCTTGAGTCTGTTTCTGAGACATCAAGATAACGTGCTACTAGTTTAATCACTGAACGTGAGTAAGACTCATGAATGGTGGTTATATGGGTGTTTTGTTTGTCATAAACAGGTTTGATAGGCGCTATTAAGGATTCTAATGTTAACTCTTTTCCCAAGGCCTGCAACCATTGCGTTAGCGTATCAAATCCCTGTTGTTGAGCCAAGGCAAGCAATGTCTGATTGTTTATCTTTGTTGTTAAAAGAGACCTTTTTTGTTCGATGTTTAGGTCACGTAGTAATAACTCAAGGGCAGCAAGATTTCCTAGGCGTAGAGTATGACGAAGTATATGCTGATCAGACATCTTTAACAAGTTCACTTGCCACCTTGGTAATGCGATATTGAGTATCTCGCCCATTGTATTGAGATTGTTTAATCGTATATTTTCAACTGATACTATTAATAGTTCATGGATAAGGAACGAGCATATGTCTTGAGTTTGGTTCTGAACTGCTATATGTATAGCAGTGTGCCCTTGTTCATCTGTTTGTGTTAACAATGCACTTTTTTTCTTTATATCGATTGTTTTTAAAAAAAGAATTTCCACCATAACAGTATCATGCTGAGCTACCGCTTTCATTAATAATGGATAAAAATCTGAATAGGATTCTAATATAGCATAGGCGATATCTAGATGATCAGATCTAACCGCCATATCCAAAGCGGTTTGATAGGTAACATTATCATCATTATCATCATTATCATCATCGTCATCCCCCTCATCTTCCTCATCTCCCTCATTATCCGTACTATCAGCAAGTACAACCTCTAATACTGCATGCTTTTTTTCTATACTTAAACTATTTATTTCCAATAGCAATGCCTGTGTCACCGCTATATTATTTTGTTCTGCAGCTATCATTAACACGTTAAGAAATCGTGTGTCATATTGCATTAAGATGTCAAATTTATCTTCTGCAGTCAATTCAGGTATGGCAAAAATTAATTGAATCATTTCTAAATTTTGATGTTGTACAGCGAACATTAAAACAGAAACATCATCTGCATTACAATGCATGATCAATTGGACTTTATCAGAAATTGAAAATGTAGGCGTTGCTAAAATTTCTTGAATAAGAAGCAAATCATTTTGAGCGGCAGCGTTTATTATTTGTTGTTTATAAATAGAGAGAGACATAAGTATTACCTGTATTAATTAGATATGATAATGAATAATAATGAATGATAATGAATGGTAATGAATGGTAATGAATGGTAAATGGTGCATAGGCTATAAGCAACCATATGAGCGCAAAAAAAGAGCTATGGAACTTGATTACTGAGTCAAATGTAACTTAGAAAATCAACTATACAGGTTTTCAACGCAAAAAGCAAGCTTTTTTTATTAAAAAAACTTGATACGAGACTTATTTTAATGTATTCTCTTCTACTTAACTTTAAGTATTTAATACTTAAGCCGAAGTGGCGGAACTGGTAGACGCGCCAGACTCAAAATCTGGTGGTGGTAACATCGTGCGAGTTCGATTCTCGCCTTCGGTACCAGATGAATTACACCTTATAGCTATCTTGTAAACCGTCTCTGGATATTAGGAGGCGGTGTTAAAAATATAGTTTTCACTAAAGGGCCTTGGAATAATTTTAATATTTCATTACTTTTTAAGTCTGCGGCTTTACAATATAACAAAGCTGTTTTTTGTAAAGCCGTGAGCATAGTATTATAGTACTGTATTTGTATCTGAAGCGATTCTTTATCTGGGCTATTGGCTAATAACAAACGATACCCTCTTTGCCTATCTTGTAATGAGATTAAATTTTGTTTCGCTTTGCCCCATTCATTATTTATAAAATAATGCATTATTTCATGCACTGTTTTATACACTAATAATCTATCATGTAAAATATTCCAATCCTCCTCTCTTCTAAAGATCTCATCGTCTAAATACCGTGTAATTAATTTTAATTTTCTATCATTAGGACACATTTCAAATTGGGATAAATACTGAATAATAATATTTTTAACTTGGAAAAACCCTGATCCAAAAAAAGTAGTTAAGTTTATTTCATCATTGGGTACTTGAATATTTTTCATGTGTACATCGATAACGGGATGCTCTCCTAGATATTTATTAATATCATCAAAAAATGGATGAAGATTAAATAATAAAGCATTCAACCAAGCTATGTGCGCACCAATAATACATGTTTGTGTTTGAGGATAGCTGATACTTTCCATGAGATATTGAGCATACCCATCCCAAAATCTTTGTTCTAGCATAGCGGTATTATAATCATTATATAAATTAGCTAATCTTTTTTTAGCGCCTTTTAATTTAAAAAGTTCGGCCAGATCCTCTGCTTCTATATAATCTTTTAATTCATTTAAAAAATGATCTACCTCTTTTTTTTTATCATATTGTAAAAATTGCTTAATTTTTATATATCGCGCTTCTTCTTTGACCTGCTGATCTCCATAGCACTCGAGAATCCAATGCAGTTTTGGATCTAATAATTGAGCAGATTGAGCATATTCGCTTTTTAAATGTTCTATAAAAAATTTACTTATTTTCGCTTTGAAAACAACATTATTTTTATCTTTATCAAAATAATCACTTTCAAAATAAACGGTATCAAACCATCCAGCTCGTACTAATGTACTCATTCTTTTAAAATAAAAATTTCCTAATATTTCAAAACTTTTCAAAACAGAGAGTATAGAATATATATTTACATTCATAAGTTTTACTTGATCTTGCTCTAACAAAACTTGACCCAAGATGGTATTTATCATGGGATAGCTTGATAATTGACAATAGGTCGATAATTCTTGGGATGTTAACTCAGGGCTTGTTGGTTCTTTTACTAAATAAGTTAATCTGAGAGTGAAATATTGGTGTAAATAAGGTTCAAAATTATTTGGTACATTAGTTGGATCACATAAATGTAAAACAAATTCTGCATAATGCCCATTACTCCCATCATAGGACTTGAGATACTCTTTTAAAACTCGTTTTAAAGCCCCAATATAATCAGTCTGAGATTGATCACGTTTTAAATCATCAATAAAAGCAATCTCTATTTTTTGGGCTCTTTGGGCTTCTATATCTAACTCACATCCTAAAGGTTTAGAAAACATACCAATAAGTGAAAAATATTTTTGGCTGAGATCTTTTTCTCTTTCTTTTTCCCATATTTTAAATCCTTCTAAAGTATACTGCTCTAAAAATCGATACGCAAAAGGATCCGAACGCGAAGCGGTTTTAACGACAAAATTAAGCCCGAGCATATTTAAAAAATGAACGACTCTTTTTTTATGTCCTTTTTTAAACCACGCTGAAAGATACCCTAATAACTGCGCATCTTCTTCTTCATTTTTAGGGAATTTTCCATTTAAAATCTGGGCAATCGCTTGTGCAGCGGCACATTCTGAGCTGCTCCAATACAAATTAGCATACCTTAAAAAAACAAAAACCATTTCTTTATCAATTTGATGCGCAAAATCTAACTCTGATTCTAAAAGCATAAAAAATTGAAATTTTTTAAACAAATAAGCAGGACTGGTTATTTTTTCAAATCGTGCTTTTTTATCATGATTTCCATAATATTGAACAAACTTAGATAAATCCGTCAGTAAGCTTTTTGGGCAACTAAAAATATTATCTTTAATCTCTTGCACTAAACTATGCTCTAAATTGACAATAATTTTACTAAGAATTTTTTTTGATTTAAGTACTATATTTTCTTCAATCACACTTAAAATTTCTGACCACTGTAAAAAAAAATCTTGAGTTTTATTAGCTAATAGTTTTTGTTTACACCAATTAAATCCTTTCATTACCCACGCAGTACTCTGAAATTTTGAGATACGATTTCTTTCTTGTAATAGCACCTCAGGAAATAATAATGCACTTTTAAACCCCGGGGTTTGAATTAAATCACATAATGTTAGGGTATCTTGTTCACTCACGCTGTCTTGTAAAACATTGACTTGATGGGTGGCTTCATTTAAAAAGGCTATCAACTCATAAGGTTCTCCAATGAGATTTTTTTTAATACATTTTTCTAAAGGATACTTAGGGTTTGATCCTCTAAAATAAAAATACCTTATAAAATAATCCGGAAATATTTCAGAAAAACCATTTCGTAATGTCGGAATAAAAGGCATTAATACTGTGGGAAGCATTTCTAGATCCGGGGTAAGAGTCACTTTTATAGGGTAATGATTATCTGGATCAACTATCCATTTTGAGGAAAACCATTTATCTCTATCTATTTTATGTTGTGCTTTTTGTAAATGCTTAATAAACACTTTTGCAATAGAAGGGGTTAATTTTTGAGACACGACTTTAGAATCTGCTTGAAAATCTAACCCTAAAAGCTGCTCTAAGCTAAAACGTAATGCCCAAAGATGATCATCACACCATAAATTTCCTCGTAAAGAGGCTGCATGTAATCGCCATCCAATCGCCACGGTAATGTGTTTATTTACTTTTTTTAAAATAGTCTCATTATCATTTAATATATTTATTATGACTAAATTTTCAATAGGAACAGAACGAATTAAATTTAAAAACCACTGAAAGTCTTTTATTTTACTCAAAATTAAAGATAAGTCTTGACAATCACAATGTGCTAATTGTTTTTGTGCGCTCCAATCTAATTGTAATCTTTCAACCTCTTGCAAACAATCTACTTTTTTTGCTTCTTTAAATATCTGCACCCAACCCGATTTCGATAAATATAAATTAATATCTAAGGTTCGGCGTTCAAAAGATTTTTGCAATACAAGTGATTCATTATATTTACCTTTTCTTTGGGCTAAATGTTTAACCACCTGCTTGCCTGTATAAAAATTAGCTTCACCATCACCCTGCATCCATCTGTGTTGTTCTAATGACAACGCTTGATTATATTCTTTTTTTAATTCCTCAACTTTTTTATCAAGCTCGTTTTGACTGGGAGGATGCAGCAGGAGCTGATTCAATTTATTAACAGCGCTATTAAACTGATCAAAATAATTTTCTACCTCTTCCTGTGTTCCTAATACCGTACCAATAAGTTGATTTACTTGTGCTGCAAGCAAATCAGCATTGGTGCCTGGAAAAATTTTAAATGAAGGCATACTATCCTTGTATATACAATAATTTTTTATTCCTTTATTATGCTGAGTATAGTAGGCTATCTTAATTTTTGAATACTAATAAGGGCACACGCTAAGATAAGTAAGATAGGTAAGAAAATACCTAGTACCGGAGGAAAAGCATCGGAAACTATCATATGAGAAAAAACCTGAGTAAAAATATAAAAACTAAACCCTAAAAATAGCCCTCCTAATAATCTTACCCCCATAGTGGATTGTCTTAAAGGTCCAAAAATGCAAGGTACCGCAAGTATAATCATCACCAAGGTCACTAAAGGCTGTGCGATTTTTCCCCAAAAAATTAATTCAACTACTTTAGTTTCTAAACGATTCGTTTGGCGATATTGAATGGTTTTCCATAATCCTCTTAAAGAAAGTTTTTCTAAATTTTTTGCCTCAACCACGGTTAAGATGCTAGGGGAAAGCACACTCTCCCACTTTTGCTGATCATAATAATGATGCTCGATGGTTTGAGGAATGGTATTATTAAATTGAGACTCTTGTATATCATACAAAATCCAATGATGGTTATCATAATAACCTTGTTTGGCATAACTGATTTTTTGACACTGTAAATTTTTATCAAATTGATAACGTGTCACCCCTTCTAATCGCCCATTTAAATCAATCCCTCGAATATGCACAAAATCTTGCCCATCTCTTATCCAAAGTCCCTGTTTGGTTTCCAAAGCCTGACCGGCACTCATGGCTAATGCTTTTTGATGCTCGGCTTTATGATCTAAATAAGGCACTATAATTTCGCCTACCCCCCAAATCAATAAAACTAACACCAAACCTGTTTTTAATAAAATTCCAATAATATTTAAAATAGATAATCCCTGCGCACGCATGACTACTAATTCACTATGACTCGCGAGTGCTCCTAATCCGAGTAAAGTCCCTAAAAGCGCAGAAATGGGAAACATTTTAACTATTTTTTGAGGAGAAATCATGCATAAATACATAATCATATTTATGGTTTTATAGTCCCCTGTGCCAATTTCTCGGAGTTCATTAACTAATAAAAAAATCATCTCAATACCCAATAATAAGATTGCTGCTATAGCAATAAATTGGATCATAGTTTTGCCAAGATAAAGAGTCAGTATGGTATTTTTCATTTATTTTTTTTCATAAAATTTTTTAAAAAAATAAAACCTTGATGCATTTTGCCTGACACTTTCAGATTCATAATCAAAGCTAAAACAAGCATAACTATATGAACTGACCCAAAACCTAGTTCAGGTGCAATCCATCCTTGTGCTACCCATCGCTTACTAATTTCTAAGCCGTTATAGTAGATCATAAACAAAATAATAGCCGGCAGTAATCGTCCATAACGGCCTGCTCGAGGCGACACCCAACTTAAGGGGACTGCTAATAAAACTAAAATAGGTGCTGAGAACGGCACGGCCAGGCGCCACTGTAACTCAGCTATATAACTTTTATTGTTAGAATGTATTAATTCCGAAGTAGGCACCGATCGGGCATGATATAAACCTTCAGGTGGATTTTTCTTTTCAATCAAACGACGATACGAGCCAAAATGAATAATACTATAATCTTGTTTTCCGGGGGTCCCTTCATACCGCGTGCCGTTATCTAATTCCAGATAAGCATACCCTTGCTTGTCATTTAGCTTGATTGCTCCTTTTTGAGCAGTCAAAACGGCCCAACGTGCGGGATGATCTGTGCTATTTGCCTGAGGTTGTTGCACAATAAAAACCTGACTTAATTCGCGTTTATTAGCAGAGATACCATTTACATAAAAAATAAGTTTATCGTGATTAAACGAATAAAATCGACCTTTAATCAATGAATCTGCCAATAATCCTGGCTCTTGGGTGGCAATCATTTTTTCAGACTGATAGTTAAAATTTGGCACTGTAACTAAATTTAAAAATGCGGTAATTAAAATGACAATCAATGAAAAACTTAGCCCTATTATTAATAATCGTTTCCAACGCAGCCCACAAGCAAATAGAACCGTTAATTCATTATCGACAAAAGCACGACCAAAACTAAGAATAATAGCTAAAAATAAACTAAAAGGCAGTAAAAAAGAACATAAATACGGCAGTTGGAATAAAATAATTTTCCACAATAATCCTTGTGAAAGCTCACCCGCACTTACTTTTGTCACCAAACTAACAAACTTATTGCTAATGGCAATCAGCATTAAAACAGAAAAAACAGAGACCAATGTTCGCCATAGGTCACTTGCTAAGTAACGATTAATAATTAACATAAGGCATTTTATAAGTTTTTAGTTGTTTTTCCTAATATATCATCTCTTTATTCTGCGCTTGCCCCCAATGAGGAAAATAGGTACAAGCGCATACATTTCATTTTTTACTCAAAAAATTTATTATGTGAAAAAACAAATTTTTCTGCTATAGTGAAAATACTTAAATTTAACTAAATGAGGTTTATTATAATGACATTTCGATCTCTCCCCTTAAGTATTATAGCACTAACTATGTTTAGCCCCTCTTTATTCGCTGCCGATCCAGCAATGCATCTTAATTCCGAAAAAGATAAAATTAGTTACAGTATCGGCTTAGATATTGGTAAAAACTTTACAAAACAAGGTATTGATTTAGATACCAATGTATTTATGTCTGGTTTAGAAGATGGAAGACAAAACAAAAATACACTGATGAGTGATCAAGAAATTCGTGATACTTTGGGAGCGCTACAAACTAAATTGGTACAACAACAACAAGAAAATTTAAAAAAATTAGCAGAGAGTAACCTTGCACAAGGAAAAGCTTTCTTAGAACAAAATAAAAAAGTAGCCGGTGTTAAAACTTTAAATAGTGGATTACAATATCGTGTACTTTCAGAAGGTCAAGGAACGCCTCCTACTGCTAAAGATACTGTTAAAACGCATTATAAAGGCACCTTAACTAATGGTACCGAATTTGACAGCTCTTATAGTAGAGGCGAGCCTGTTGAATTTCCTGTAGAAGGCGTCATTAAAGGATGGACTGAAGCGCTACAGCTTATGAAGCCGGGTGCAAAATGGCAAATTTTTATACCTGCGAATCTTGCCTATGGTGAAACAGGTGCTGGCAATGTAATTGGACCTAATTCAGCTTTAATTTTTGAAATAGAATTATTATCTATCTCTAAAAATCCGGGAAAAGTGGATTCAACAAAAACAAAGTCTAGCAAAACAAAATCTTAATTGACCTAAACGCATATGGCGGCCTTGTACTAAAAAAGTAAAGGCCGCTGCATGATTTATAGTCTTGGTTTGAAGCCTAGTTTTTCAGATTGTGCTGATTGAATCAATAATAACAGTTCTTCCTCACAGATGTCTGCCTCTTCTTCTTCTTGCGCTACTATGGTCTGAGCTATTTTCTTACTATCTTCTGGACTTAACTCTGAGAAATTAAAAATTAAGGTATCCCCCATCGGATCTACCGCGTACTTTACTAGGGGCTTATTGGTTTCAAACAATATCTCCTCTAATGCGGCTATACGTGCTTCAAGATGTACTACCTGTTCATCCACTGATCTGGCTACTGCTTTTTCCATCACCGACCTCCTAAATGCTTATAAATTTTCCTTCAGTTGCAAGTTAGGCTATAACGGTAGATCAAAGTTCCCTTTTAAAAAATTATTAGTAAAAAAAATTATTTAACTGTTTTTAAAATCATAAATGATAAGGGGGGCTTAAGACGAATGGCACTGAAATAAGAAAATAGTTATGATTTTTTCATCATATTTATTATAATATATAAGCCGCTGCCTCGATCTTAAAGTGTAGAGGAAGTTTTTTAACTTCTAGTTTTGCACAATCTATTGTAGGGGCCGGTCACCGTGCCGGCCCAGTATG
>CANJXG010000013.1 GCA_947478905.1 Coxiellaceae bacterium | reverse complement strand
GGGATCTTACGGCTTTATTAAAGGAGGTGCGAGAGCA
The DNA here is from genome assembly GCA_947478905.1 of Coxiellaceae bacterium. Lineage (GTDB taxonomy): Bacteria > Pseudomonadota > Gammaproteobacteria > Berkiellales > Berkiellaceae > CANJXG01. The sequence continues at coordinate 35,967 of CANJXG010000013.1, read as the reverse complement.
TACCGAGATGGCTCGACAAATGGGTTGGATACGGGATTGAAAATTATTAGTCTCTCAAGCAAGATTTAAGATCATGGAGCCTTGTTAACCGAGCTCACCGGAAGGACACAAAGAGCTTAAACCAGAAGAAGTGAAATTAGTAGCAGGTGGAGACTTACCAAAGTTACTCGGGAAAGCGACTCATGGATGGGAAAAAGGTTGGACAAGACCAGGCGAAGAACCTGATCAAAATGAATATGTATTCGACTATAGATAGGGGGGGGTAAATAAATAAAATTTATACCATTATCTGCTCGTATTCTTACCCTAAGGATACGAGCTTTATCGCATCAACAAGAATCAGTCAACTAAATAATTCCAAACTCCAAAATACATTGCATAATATTTTCATTTATCTTATGATATAGTTTAAATTTTTTACAAAAAAGCGTAACGTAAAAGCTAAATGCCAGGAGATTGACTCGTGAAATGGAATAGCTTTCAATTATTTAATCTTTTGAAGCCAGCGCCGTATACAGAAGTAATTCAAGACCCTACACAAGTAAATGAGCAATACCAGTATTGGCGCATTCGAATTTGCTACTCTCTATTTATCGGCTACGCCTTTTATTATTTTACCCGGAAAAGCTTTGCCGTTATTATGCCTGTTGTAGGGGCAGATTTAGGATTGTCTAAAGCGCAATTAGGACTTTTGCTCAGTGGATTATCGATTTCTTATGGAGTGAGTAAATTTTTAAGCGGAATTCTTTCTGATCGCTCTAATCCTCGGTATTTTATGGCTATTGGGCTCATGATGACAGGGGTACTCAATATTTTATTTGGACTCTCCTCTTCTTTTGCGATGCTCGCTTTGTTTTGGGCGCTCAATGGGTTTTTTCAAGCTTGGGGATGGCCTGCCTGTTGCAAGTCATTAACGTATTGGTTTGCAAAATCGAATCGTGGCCTTTGGTATAGTATTTGTAGTACCTCTTATAATATAGGGGGGGTGCTTATCGCCCTATTTGCACCCTTTATTGCTTTACAATTTGGTTGGCGTTATGCCATGTTTATTCCTGGGGTAACCAGTATCGTTATGGGGCTTGTGCTTATTAATCGTTTGAGAGATGTACCACAAACTCTGGGTTTACCGCCTGTAGATGAAATCGCGTATGAAAAATCACATGCTTCTTTAAACATAAAAGAGGTATTATTTACGCAAGTATTGAATAATAAATATGTATGGATTTTTTCTTTATCTTATTTTTTTATTTATATTGTTCGAACCGCGATTAATGATTGGAGCCCTTTTTATCTTATGGAAGTCCGTAACTTCCCAGATACCGTTGCTGCAAGTCGGGGTGTTGTTTGGTTTGAAGTCGGTGGTTTGATTGGGATGTTAACAGCAGGTTGGGGATCAGATTATCTTTTTAAGGGTAACCGCGTACCTGCGATGGTAATTGCTGCTTTAGGCTTAATGAGTTCAGTAATGGCTTTGTGGTATTGCCCCCCTAATCTCCCAATACTGGATTTATTTTATTTGGGTTGTATTGGGTTTTTTGTATATGGGCCTCAAATGATAGTGGGTTTAGCCGCAGCTGAATTTGTTGATAAACGTGCGGCTGCCGCTTCTAATGGTTTTGCTGGATTTGTAGGATATATTGGGGCTGCTGTTGCAGGATATCCTGTTGGCAAAATTATTGAGCTTTGGAGCTGGAACGGGTTTTATATTAGTATGCTCATCTCTTCTGCAGTGCTTTTTTTTATGTTAATTCCTTTATGGTCAGCAAGTCCTAAGAAACAAGCTCAAGTATTTTGTCAAACTTAATTTTATAGGTTTTTATAAAAAGGGGAGCCATAAAATTTTACCGGTGACCAATCAGGCCTTACCGGCGCTGATGAATCACCCAAACACTTTTTAAGTCACCAAGTTTATGGTGTTGTTATGCTAGTTTTAAAAAATCCCCCGTCTTGCTTTTTGCCTACGGCGAGCAAGCCACCCGCTTTTCAAGTGGGATTTCAGATCCGTCCTTGCCCCCAGATCATTATATTTTTCGAAAAGAAGATAGTGGGTTACTTGAAGTGATTAATGTAAGTTATTATGGTAGAATTGCAGACATTTGCAATGAAATAATCAACAGTAGGTATGATCATGAATAAAAAAAATAAGCCAAATATAACCCACTTTATTTTAGAAGCACTTAAACCCTTTAAATTTTTGATTTGTGCACAGTTAATCATTGGAATAATATGGGCAATTGATTTAAGTTTAAGACCTTATATTTTAAAAATGATGATTGATAAAGTGCCATATCTCACCAAAGAGACAGTAGTTGGAGAATTATCTGGTCTGGTTACTTTTTATATATTCATGTCATTATTTATTGTTATTTCATTTAGATTCTATGATTATACATGGCTTAAGCTCAATCCTCCTTTAAAACATAGGCTGGGTAATGTTTTGATGAACAAAATGATGGGGCATTCTGTTACTGTTTTTCAAAATCAGTTCGCTGGTGATTTGGCTAATAAAATAAAAGAAGTGATGAGTAGTGTCCCTGATTTAGTACGGCTTGTTATTAACCACTTTTTTGCCCATTTTTTAGCCTTTATTATTGCTGTTTTCACACTATCAAGTATTAATTATAAGTTTTCCATACTCCTTGCTGGGTGGCTTTTGATTTTTGCATTGGGTACTATGTTTTTTGTAAAGCGAGCGAAAATATTAGTTCGCGCTTCGGCCGAAATACGTTCTAAATTTATTGGGTTAATAGTAGATGTATTAAGTAATATCTCAAGTATTTATTTGTTTTCCGCCAAAAAAACAGAATCAAAAAATATAAAGTTACAATTAGATGATTATGTTGCTGCGGATCAAAAACGAGATTGGTGGTTTTTGGGAATGTTTTCTTTTCAAGGATTATCTTTTGTTATTTATCAGGCGTTTGGTTTTGTTTTATTAATTTCTGCATTTAAAGAAGGGGAAGTGAGCGCTGGGGATTTTGTATTATTAGTGAGCGTTAATATTGCTATTATTAGCTGTTTATGGCAGTTTTCTGATGATATAGCGAAGTTTGCTGAGCTCACAGGAGATATTGCACAAGGATTACGTATTGCTTTAGATCCGGTTGATATGGAAGATGCACTAGATGCTAAGCCGCTTAAAATAACGCATGGTCAAATTGTTTTTGATGCGGTTCAATTTCACTATAAAGAAACAGATCCCATTTTTTCTGATAAATCAATTATTATTGAAGCAGGGCAGAAAGTAGGCTTAGTAGGATATTCGGGGGGAGGAAAATCTACTTTTGTGAATTTGATTTTAAGACTTTATGATGTCACGCAAGGTCGCATTCTGATTGATGGACAAGATATAAAAAAAGTGAGGCAAGATTCGTTACGAAAGGTAATTGGAATGATCCCTCAAGATCCATCTTTATTTCATCGTTCATTGATGGAGAATATTCGTTATGGCAAAATTGAGGCAACGGATGAAGAAGTGATAGAAGCTGCTAAACATGCTCATGCGCATGAGTTTATTAGTCAATTGCCTCAAGGATATGCTTCTCCTGTAGGAGAAAGAGGGGTTAAACTTTCGGGAGGGCAACGTCAGCGTATCGCTATTGCACGAGCGGTTTTAAAAAATGCGCCTATTTTAATTTTAGATGAAGCTACCTCGCAGTTAGATTCTGTAACAGAAAGTCATATTCAAGCAAGTTTATGGGAGTTGATGCAAAATAAAACCACATTGGTTATTGCACATCGATTATCCACTTTATTACACATGGATCGTATTTTAGTTTTTAAGCAAGGTAAGATTGTAGAAGATGGTACCCATCAAGTATTATTGGCCCAAGGTGGACTGTATAAAACGCTTTGGGAAGCACAGGTAGGCGGCTTTTTGTTAGATGATGAATAAACTAGGCATATTATTTGTTTCTTTATTTTTTATGAATGTCAGGTTTACACATATTATGAAGATCTTATTAGATGGGGATATTTTTTAAAATTAGTTAAAAAATATCCAGGCAAGCAAATAAAACCTGTGGTATCAGATTATTATAAAAAAAGTACTGTGCAACTGCTCGACCCCCAAATAGTTACCCTGTTGCAAATATTAGAAAGAAAAAACATTTTTCACAGGGGATCAAGATAAAAGTTGGACGCTTGAAGTGGTTTTAAATAGTTCTAAATTAGAATTTTAAAAAATTATTTTTAATGAAGCGTGACTTATATCGTAGGATAGTTGAAAATTTAGAATCATTAAGCATCCCAAAAGACCATGTTAAAATTTTGCTAAGAGACAGTCCTTAGCAAAATTGGAGTATTCCAGGCGCTCAGGCAGGCTGTGATATGGATGTGGGTTATAAGGTGGAAGTTTCAATAGAAGGAATTAGTAGAAAAATTGATATTATCTATACTAAAAGTATAGATAATATATCCTTGAAGATATATGTCTTTTGTGTAATCCTATAGTAAAGGAGTAATATATGTGGATAGTCGAATATACGGATGAATTTGGTTCATGGTGGATGGATTTAACAGAAGCGGAGCAAGAGGATTAAAACGGGAGGGCTGATTCATGGCTAAAAAATGTAATGATTTATTTGATAAAATGTCACCTACAGTACAAAAATTAGTTTTAGAAAAATCTAAAAAAATATTCAGTGAAATGCCTTTGCGAGAACTAAGGCAGGCGCATTAATTAAGTCAAGAATGAATTGCTGAGATATGATCAACAAAACAGGCTAATATTTCTCGTCTTGAACAAAGAATAGATATGTATATTTCTACATTGCGTAGTTATATAGAAGCTATGGGTGGAGAATTAGATATTATTGCTCGTTTCCCTGATGGTGAAGTACATATCAGTTAGTTCAAAGAAATTCGTCGTAATCAAGATAATGTATAACTTTACAAGTTTTCTCTGAGTGAATCCTCATAAGTTAATGTGCCTCATTGCTCTAGGAGACGCAATTATATAATATATAGTGTAACACTGATAACCCATATATAAAGCGAGGAGATTTTAATGTTAATTTATTTATTAAAAGCTTGGATGATGGGTCTTGCGGTTTCAGTGCCTGTAGGCCCCATCGGGATGCTTTGTATTCGTAAAACTTTGGAGTTTGGCTTTATAGGTGCAATTGCTGTTGGATTAGGTGCAGCTTTAGCAGATAGTGTATATGGGCTTATTGCAGCAACAGGTTTAAATTTAGTATCAGAGTTTTTGTTAGCTAAAATGGCATGGATTAAAATTTTAGGAGGCGTATTTTTGCTGTATTTAGCTTATACAGAAATTAAAAGTAGCTGGGCAGATTCTTCTAAAACCCTTATTGCAACAGATGAAGTGTTTAAACTTGTCTATAAGGTGTTTTTCCTGACACTTACTAACCCTATGACTATTCTAATTTTTATTGGTATTTTTGCTGGTATCGGTGGTGCTACGGTAAGCATGTTAGAATTATTAGTAATGGTTGCTGGTGTTTTTTTAGGATCGATGACTTGGTGGTTTATTTTAGGCTTTATTATAGTTAAAATTAAACATAAATTACCAGAATTATGGCTGGATCGTATACGTTATTTTTCATCCTTTATGTTTGCAAGTTTTGGAGTTTTTGCTATTTTAGTTGGTATTACTTCAATTTAAAAAATAATCCTTGATTCTATAGTGAGTGTGTACCTTATATTGAAGTAGAAAAGAATGTAATTATTTTTTTACTAAAGCAATTACCCTAATGGGGCCTCAGTGCCCCTTTGGTTTTGATGGGCAGTGCAAAAACAAAACTCCCAGTGGGAGGGCAAGCTACGCAAATTAGTTACATTTTCAATAATATATTTACCTGCGCCCAGTAAATATCATAATTGACTAAAAAGAGTCAGAAAGCTAATTCTATTTTTTGACTCTTTGTTCTCGCTACTTATATTGACATAGATCAGTATTATGTGCAAAAATATTAGGGTACTAAATGTCTGATATCTTGCACAGAGATCACATAAACATCACCTTTAAAGTTCTCACCAAATCTGATTTCCCACTGTTGCTAAAATGGCTTCAAAAACCTTATATGAAAGCATGGTGGAATATAAAAACAGCATTGAGCATTATAGAAAAAAATAATTTAATAATTTAACGATTAGGAATCCACTATGACTCCAACTTCTACGCATTCAGATACAAATTTAGCCGTTCTTTATACAACGATTAATTCATTAAAAGAAGCAGAGCGTTTAGCAAAAGAAGCCCTTGAAACGCGCTTTGTAGCCTGTATTAATATTATTCCAGGGACCCAATCGATGTATTTATTGGAAGATACTATAAAAGCGGTTGTAGAATGCGTTATGATTTTTAAAACAACCCCTGAGTTTTTGCCTAAACTAGAAAGTTGGCTTTTAGAACATCATCCCTATGATCTGCCTGCTGTATTAAAATGGGATGTAGCAAGTTCCGAAGGATTTTCTAAATATGTATCCACTAGCGTGCATTAAAAGCAAGAGACTCAAAAATGCAAAAGTGGCATTGGAGCAGAATTAGAAAAAATAAAGGAATATAAAATGAAGACATTAGTTAGCATAAATCCGGCAACAGGGTTAGTTTTAGATGCGTTTCCAGTGATGAGCCCAGAGGGCATAGAAAATATCATTAATCAAAGTCATGACATATTTTTACAGTGGCGAAAATTTACTCTAGCAGATAGAATTGAAAAAATAAAAAAACTATCAGATTTATTAAATCAAAATCATCATAAATATGTCCGCGTAATCAGCTTGGAAATGGGCAAATTATATAAAGAATCACAAGCAGAAGTAAAAAAATGTGCCCAGTTATGTGATTATTATGCACACCATGCACAAGCATTTTTAGCTGATGAACTTGTCAAAACAGAGTATACAAAAAGTTATATCAGCTATCAGCCGTTGGGCGTAATATTAGGGATTATGCCTTGGAATTTTCCTTTTTGGCAAGTGCTGCGATATGCCGTGCCCACTTTATTAGTCGGTAATACGGTGCTGCTTAAGCATGCCTCAAATGTGCCTCAATGTGGTAAATTATTAGAAAATATTTTTCATGAAGCAGGGATTGAAGGATTTCATAATTTAGTCATTTCAAGCGCACAAATAGAACCCGTTATTAAACATGCAAAAGTAAAGGCAGTAACCTTGACGGGAAGTAATGGAGCGGGTAAGCAGGTTGCGCAATTAGCCGGAGCGTATATTAAAAAAACGGTGTTAGAGTTAGGAGGGAGTGATCCGTATATCATTTTAAAAGATGCCGATATTGGGTTAGCAGTGGATAAATGTGTTCAAAGTCGTTTATTAAATGTAGGTCAAAGTTGTATTTCTGCTAAACGATTTATTATTGATAAAAATATTTATGATGAATTTGTAAGCGCATTTAAGCAAAAATTAATGGGATATGTACCGGGTGATCCTTTTGATGAGTCGACGAATTTAGGGCCCTTAGCCACAGAAAATATTCGCACTCAACTTCATGCACAAGTTATAAACAGCCTTCAAAAAGGAGCAGAATGTATTTTAGGGGGGGATATTTATGAGCAAGATGGTTTTTATTATCAGCCGACTATTCTTACAGAAATTAAACCTGGCATGCCTGCTTATGAGGAAGAACTTTTTGGTCCTGTAGCGAGCATGATTAAGGTGAATGATGAGCAAGAAGCTATCAGTGTTGCTAATGATCATGGGTATGGACTAGGCAGCGCTATATTTTCTAGAGATCTTGAAAAAGCAGAAAAATTGGCGAAAACAGAGCTTCAAGCAGGGAGTTGTTTTGTGAATGATTTTGTAAAATCTGATCCTCGTTTGCCATTTGGTGGGATTAATCAAAGCGGATATGGGCGTGAGTTATCTCGGCATGGTATTGTAGAATTTACGAATATTAAAACGATTTGTATCCAAAAGCCATAATGCTTAATTTTCATCTAATTTTAATTCTTCTAAATCTACCATATCGGTATTTCGGCCTACACGCTTTAGATCTCGCCATGCTGTTTGTTTGTTGGCAATACGTAAAGGTCTATTTTTGATGGTGATAATGTTTTTGATAATATCAGTTAGTGGTCGTTTAGTGTGTGTAAACTCGATGACACCATAAGCAGTTTTAATTAGGCCTTTACGTCCAGTAGTCATAACTGTAATTCTATCAATAGGGATTTGAGAAATGACACCATATTCAGATAAAATAGATTCTAAACTGACGTAATTATATTCCCCCGGACGTAAGGCTTTGGCAATATGTTCAATGGTATAGCCATCAAATGAGGTGGCATAGGGATTAACATAGATTCCACGAAAAGCCCTAATTAATAGCTTATCTTTTATTAAGCGATTAATGCCTTCGCTGAGCGTTTTAGGTTTGTCTTTTGGGAAAAGTTTGTGAAGCTCGTGTTTTGTAAAAACGTATTTTCCTTGTTTATCCCATGCTCTTAAAGCATGAATTGCTTCTAGTCTGTTCATAATTGGGCATCACATGCTTGTAACATTTCTCTAGTTTCCCGTAATAGAACATGTAAGAATTTTTCACTTAACAATGTTTTTTGCTGTATCTCTTCTGGCAAGAAGCGAGACATTTGCCTTTTAAATTCAAGTCCAAAAATAATAGTATGTAATTGCGCAATCATTTTATTTATTTTTTTAGGATAGTGAGAGACACTATAATCTATTAATTTTTTTTTGATTAAGGTTATATTCATGGTAGCCCCTTTTTGTTTTAACCAGTGGAGATCCCAAATGTCACGATAGCGGATATAGGCCTGGCAATGAACAAAGGCAACGATTTTATCAGCAAAAATTTCCTCTAAAGTTTCAGTCATTACGATAGTATTTCGATAATTATCAGGGAGAAAATCGTAGTTATGCATTAATTGCCTAGCTTCAGATGTGTAAGCAGGAATATTGGCCACTTCAATTTTGATCATTTGTTTTGGAATATCTTTACGGTCTGGATGAGTTATGACGCGAATTTGCCATTTATTTACTTTGATATTTTTATGTTCAATTTCTTGTAATAGATCTTTTGGTTCTTTTATAGTGATTTCTAAGTTATATCTTGTTACTAGATATTCTTCAAGACAGATTTTCATAGATATTAAGTCTTTAATATCGAATTCAAACCCTCCAGCAAAATCTAAATCTTCGCTAAAACGAGGGGAACCATAACATAGTCGAAGGGATGTTCCGCCTTGAAACGTGAGTTTATCTAATAAATTGGCAGTATCTAAGGCAAAGAGAATATCATAGTGTAACAGTTCTTTTTCGATTACTGGTCTCATGTGTAAACGGCCTGGTTCTTGCATAGCTTGTTCTACTAAGGTTAGAAAGTAATTACTATTTTTATGCTTCATTTAATATTTTTTATCTTAATAATTTTCAATGCATTTAAGTGGGCGTTCAAACTATATAAAAATAGATTTGCTGTACATTTATTTCAGTATATTGAGTATAGATTGAAAACAAGTATATTGCAAATCTATTTTTATATAGCATAGCTGTCTATTTGGTGACATAGAGAGATATGCTGAATATTCCTCAATATATGGTAGTATTATAGCAATATGATTAATTATTTGGATATGCAACTATGCTGTTAGACATTTTCCCTCTTATTAAATATAGAGATTATCGTTGCCTGTTTATTGGGCAATTGATTTCTTTTTTTGGGACCATGATTACGTATGTAGCACTCCCTTTTCAAATTTATGAATTAACCGATTCTACATTGGCAGTGGGTATTATTGGCTTAGTAGAATTAACCCCTCTTTTAGCTACCGCATTTATTGGTGGTGTTTTTGCTGATGTGGTGGTCATTGGAATATTAGCAGCCAATGCTGCGCTGGCGGAGCCAAAAATTTGGGTTATTTATTGTGCAGCGGGTTTGATATCTGTTTTAAATGGTTTTCATCGTTCTGCTTTAGATTCTTTAGGTCCTCGTTTGGTTGAAAAAAGTGACTTACCGGCTTATAGTGCCCTTCATTCTTTTAAATGGGTTCTAGGCACCGTCGCAGGTCCTGCTATTGGTAGATTTTGTATTGTTACCTTTGGATGGGTGTTCACTTATATACTAGAGGTAGTCACTTTTTTGATTTCTATTTTTGCGCTATTACAAATTAAGCATTTTCCAAAAAATGAGCAATCGGTACGCATAACGCTATTATGTTAAAGGGTGTTTTATGTGTTACTGGGGTTGGCATTTGTGTAAGTTTTTACCTAAATTTCTTGGCTATGATGCTTCTGTGCATAATATTCCTGAAACCTCATAAGAGAAGCTAAGATGCAAAATAAAAATACTAGACAAGCAATTATAATTATTCCAGCAAGAATGGCTTCTTCTCGGTATCCAGATAAGCCGCGTTGCATGATTCATGGGGTGAGCATGATTGAGCGAGTATATCGTATTGCTAAAGCGAGTGAATATGCCTCGAAAGTAGTGATTGCAACCGATGATTTGAAGTTAAAAACCTATGTAGAAAGTTTTGGAGCAGAAGTTATTTTAACCTCCTCTGATTGTCAAACCGGTACAGATAGAGTGGCCATAGCCTATGCACAATTAAATATCCCATATGATATTATTCTAAATTTACAAGGCGATGCAGTGCTAACACCGCCTTGGATTATAGATGCCATATTAAAAGAGATGTTAAATGATTCTTCTATTGTAATGACCACGCCTGTGGTGAAACTAGCAGGAGAGGCTTTATCTGCATTTGTGACTAAAAAACGAGCAGGCTCTAGTAGCGGGACCTGTGCGGTGTTTGATAAAAATTATAATGCATTATATTTTTCAAAGACTTTAATACCCTATCATCGAGATAATGCTGCAGATATACAAAATTATTCTATCCATCAACATATAGGATTATATGCTTATACCCCAGCTTGTTTAACGCAATTAACGCAGCTCACACAGACTCCTTTTGAAAAAATTGAACAATTAGAACAATTGCGTGCGCTTGAAAATGGCATACCAATACGGGTGGTGCCTGTGGATTATAGAAATCGTTCGCATGGTTCAGTTGATAATCCTGAAGATGTAGCGGTAGTTGAAAAAATCATTGAGCAAGAAGGTGAATTGGTATTGTAATATGAAAAATAAAACGATTAGACTTTTTTTGGCTCGCCATGGTAATACTTTTAATGCTTCAGATAAAGTAGTGACCGTAGGGGCGCATATGGATTTACCTCTGACCGAGTTTGGGCATCAGCAAGCGTTAGCGTTATCTGAGTATTTTTCTAAAAATAATATTATCTTTGATAAAGTTTATTGTGGAAAGTTAACCAGGCAAAAACAAACGGCGCAAGCTGTTTGCAAGACTGTAATTGAAAATATTGCAGCCTTAGATGAGCTAGATTATGGACCTTGGGAAGGCTTAACAGATGATGAAATTAAGAGTCAATGGCCCAGCGAATTTCATGATTGGTCTGAATCTGGAATATGGCCAAGTGCTATATTTAAGATGTCTTTCGAGCAAAAGCAAGCAATGATCCGCAATTGGCTTGAAGGCTTGGATTTCAATGAAGAGACTATTCTTGCCGTATCTAGCGGAGGGACTATACGATTATTTTTATCATTAATCCCTGAAATTTGGAAAAATATTAATTTTAGAAGCTATAAAATTAAAACAGGTCATTTGTGTGCACTATTAATAACGCCTCAAACATTAGAAATGCTTAGTTGGAATCAAGAGCCAATCTAATGCTAAAAAAATACTGGCTTGATACCCCTACCAATGGTAGTTTAGGTAGATATACTTATGGAATTGATAAAAAACAATGGGTACTTAACCATGAGAAATGAGATCCCAAATCTACAAGAAGTATCGTGGTGCTCTCAGATTAATAGTTTAGCAAAAAATCCAAGCGCTAATCTGGAGAAATGGCTCACTAAACCTCATTTTTTAGGCGATGCCTTAGCCAAAGTGCATGGAGAAATTCAGGTTGAGGTATTATCCGAAACATTTGAACCTCCTTTTGCGCATGAACTGCTTTATTTGAATAATGTAGGTAAAGGCACTCCTTTTTTTATTAGAGAAATTTATCTCAAAAATACGGATCAGATTTTAACGTATGGACGAGTGACGATTCCTGAGGTGACTTTTGCTCATAATAAAACGAACATTCTTGCATTAAAAAATAAATCATTTGGAAAAGTGATTTTATATTCTCATCCCCATTATAAAAGAAGTGAATTTGAGTATGCGCATGTGTGTCATGAAGGGGTTGAGTATTGGGGTAGGCGTTCTCTTTTTTGGTTAGAAGCGGATCCGCTTATAGTCACTGAAGTGTATATGATTGATTTGGGGGACTATCCACAGTGATAACATGGTTACCAAAGCACAAGCAAGGTGTAGTATATGCTATTAGTTCAGGGTTATGTTATGGTTTGATCGGTTATTTTGGCGTGACCCTTATGAATTTAGGTTTATCTGTATTTAATATGCTGTTCTGGCGATTTGCAATAGCGACAGTGTGTGTCTTAATGGTATTGCTGTCCACTTATAAAAACGGATCAAGGGTGTCTATAGCAAGTTTAAACGTGTTGGTATATGGGATCGTTTTTTACGGTACTGGCACTATTGCCTATTTTATGGCTAGCCAGCATATAGGGACTGGTTTATCTATGGTAATATTTTTTTCTTTTCCAGCAATGGTGGTGTTATTAAATATTATTGTTTATAAAACAAAAATAAGTATGTTGTATTGTGCTGCGTTTTCTACTATTATTGCCGGAATGATTTGTCTAGCAGACAAACAAGCGGTGTCTTTTAATGTATTGGGCATTGCATTGGGTCTGTTATCTGCTTTTTGTTATGCGTGTTATATTTTTTCAAGCAAGCGCATTATGCTCTCTCCTTTAGTTGCTACGTTAATGGTCTGCGCAGGGTGTATGACTACATGCTTAGTTGCCGCGATGATGGATTCTAGTTTGCATATTCCAACAGGAGCTTATACTTGGTTGTGTATCATTTCTATGGGGCTCGTATGTACCGCATTGCCTATATTGTTATTATTGAAGGCTTTACAATATATTAGTTCTGAAAAAGCTTCTATGTTATCTGTTTTAGAGCCCGTTTTTGTAGTCATATTTGGCATTGTATTGTTAGATGAACAAGTCACTAATTTACAAATGCTTGGAATAGTGGTTTTGTTATCTGGTGCGTTAATGACACTTTTCCCGGATAAGGCAAAGATAGCCAAACTAGAAGATTATATAAATTGAAAACTGTCACTATTAGACTGGAATATATGCTATGCCCATAATTACTATTTTTCATGATAAAGCAGGGTTTTTATCCCAAAAAGCACAAGCAATATCGTTAAATGTTGAAGGTTTAAAAGAAGCTAAAATGATTGCAGATCAATTAATAACGACGTTAATGCCTTTAATGCCAGCCGCAGGGCTTGCTGCCCCTCAAATTGGTATTTCTAAACAAGTGTTTATTTATAGTTGGGATCGCTCCATAGAAAATATGGAAGTGGCAATTAATCCAAACATTATAGCCAGTGATCCAAAAACCTATATGAGTTGGGAAGCCTGTTTTTCTACAATGCAAGAAAACGATACCTCTCAAGCTGCATGTCTGAGTCGCTCTCAGAGTGTGGTAGTAGAGTACTATAATGTAAATGGAGAGCGTGTCAAGAAAAAATTAGAAGGATTTGCCGCAAAAGTATTTCAACATGAATACGATCATTTACAAGGCATTGAAAATATTAAAAAAGCAGGAGCAGAATTAAAAAGCTTTTCTACCAGTTTAGAATTAGCAGCATTTATGAAGCAAATAAAAAAAACTGATTCTGTTACGTATCTTAAGCCGACTGCATTATGATTCCTTTAGCTACCATTTTACGTCCTAAAACATTAGAAGACTTTGTAGGTCAGCATCATGTGTTGGGTGATACGATGCCTTTATTTCAAGCAATTCAAACAGGTGAATTATTTTCGATAATATTTTGGGGGTCACCAGGTTCAGGTAAAACCACCTTAGCGCATATTATGGCAAATAGCGTGCATGCGCATTTTATTGCTATCTCTGCTGTAATGGCAGGAGTAAAAGAAATAAGACAAGCCGTGAGTGATGCGCACGCTATGAGAGCTTCTGAAAATCGTAAAACGGTATTATTTGTTGATGAAGTTCACAGGTTTAATAAAGCCCAACAAGATGCTTTTTTGCCTTATTTGGAAGATGGTACTTTTATTTTTATTGGTGCAACCACAGAAAACCCTTCATTTGCCTTAAATAACGCATTATTATCTAGAGCACAAGTAGTAGTATTAAAGCCTCATAATATTGAAAGTTTAAAAAATATTGTAGATAGAGCGGTGACCCTGATTCAAGAAAATTATAATATTACTTTAAGCTTTGAAAGCGGCGCCTTAAATTTGTTGCTGCATTATGCCGATGGAGATGCAAGACGTATTTTAAATGCCCTTGAATTGATTATGAATCAAGCTAAAAATAAAGGGTCTATTGAAGTCAATAAAGATTTTTTACAGAATCTTTTTTCTGGAAATATACGGCGTTTTGATAAAGAGGGTGATATTTTTTATGAACAAATATCTGCTTTACATAAAGCTGTGAGAGGCTCTAGTCCTGATGCTGCTTTATATTGGTTTGCCAGAATGATCGAGGGAGCGTGCGATCCTTTATATATTGCCAGGCGCATAGTTCGTATGGCAACCGAAGATATCGGAAATGCCGATCCAAGAGGGTTAGAGATTGCCTTAAATGCATGGGATGCTCAACATCGTTTGGGTTCTCCAGAAGGGGAATTGGCTCTTGCTCAGGCTTTAGTCTATCTTGCCGTTGCGCCTAAAAGTAATGCAGTGTATGTGGCTTATAAACAAGCCTTGCATGATGCTAAAGCCTATGGCTCGCAACCTGTACCCATTCATCTTCGAAATGCCCCCACTGAATTAATGAAAGCACAGGGTTACGCTCAAGCTTATCGTTATGATCATGATGAAGAAGAAGGCATTGCCTATGGCCAACAATATTTTCCAGACAACATGGGTGAAAAAATTTATTATAAACCTGTGGCACGAGGTATAGAGAGCAAAATTGCTGAAAAATTAGATAAAATTAGAAAAAATACGGATTAAGTTGCAGACTATAGAGACTCAGTATTATTATGGTAGAATGAAAATAGCAGCTCAATCTATTATAGCTAGCTATAATTGGATTTAATTGAATACAAGGACGATTTTTAGTTGTGAAAAAGCACTATCTTATTATCGGAGCGCTCTATAGCCATTCAGCTTTAGCGGGAGGTTTATTTTTATATGAAATTGCCACTCCTGATGCAGGGTTGTCGGCAGCGGGTTTGGTCGCTCGGGCGCAAGATGCATCGACTGCTCAAAGCAATCCCGCGGGTATGACGCATTTAAAAGGCAATCATATCATGATTGGTTCTCAATTAATGACGACGAACTTTGGTTTTGATATTGGGCCCCAAACCACGACTGAGGGTAATAATGGCGGGAATCCAGCAGGGATTTTGCCAGCTTTAAGTGCCTTTTATGTTCGCTCTTTAACAGATGATTTACGGTGTGGTTTAGCACTCTATGGTAATTTTGGATCTATATTAAGATATGATGAAGAATGGGTTGGACGTTATCGTGTCCAAAAAACCCACTTATTGGGTCTGACTATGAGTCCTTCGTTAGGATATCGTGTTTCTCCTATGTGGTCTGTAGGTGCGGGTCTTAATGTAATGTACACTTTTTTTGGTATACAAACGGCAATTAATACCCCTGTAGGACCAGGAGATGGGGAATTAAAGTTACACGACAATCAATTAGGGCTTGGTGGTCAGTTGAGCTTTTTATTCGAACCCAGTCATTGTACTCGTTTTGGTCTAGTCTATAATTCGGCTATGAAATTAAATTTTAATGCTGTACCTGAATTTTCTAATTTAGGCGTCTTAAGACCCGTATTGGAAAGTCAGGGATTATTAGATGCTGATCTTGCTTTACATATGACGGTCCCTCAGACACTTATGTTGAGTCTTTTTCATGATCTCAATGCACGCTGGGCCGTATTAAGCAGTGTGGGCTGGCAAAATTGGTCTCAATTTGGACGAGTAGGCGTAGAATTAGATTCTGTTAATAGCCGTTCTCTCACGGTGAATCATAATTATAAAGATACTTGGCATGGTTCAGTAGGGTTTCAATACAAAACGCCTTATGCGTGGCGTTTGTCTAGTGGTATAGCGTATGATAGTAGCATGGTTGATGAAAAGAATCGAACACCGGATATGCCTGTAAGCAAAACGTGGCGTTTTGGATTTGGTGCTCAATATCCTTTATCTTGTCGCTCCAGTCTTAATTTTGCATATACTTTAGATTGGATTGGAGATATGCCTATTAATAGTAAAGGAGGTCCTCTTACTGGAAATCTCCAAGGGGTATATAGCAATACTGCCTTGCACTTTTTTGGTATTAGTTATCAAAAAGTTTTATAAAATGATACAGAATGTGATTAGATAGTACCAAATAGGCGATCGCCTGCATCTCCTAATCCAGGACGAATATGACCATGAGCATCTAAAGTTCTATCTAAACTAGCTGCATATATAGGAATATCTGGATGTGCTTTGCAAAAATTTTTCACTCCTTCAGGGGCAGCTATAATACAAATAAAAGTAATATTTTTAATTTTTTTGTCTTTAAGCATATTAATCGCAGATACAGCCGAGCCACCAGTTGCTAACATTGGATCACAAAGAAAGTAATGTGCATCTTCGCTCTGTTTAGGGATCTTAAAATAATATTGTGTGGGTTCTAAAGTTTTTTTGTCTCTTACTAAACCAATCTGTCCAACGCTTGCATTGGGTATTAAAGTTAATAAAGCATCTACCATGCCTAAGCCTGCTCGTAAAATAGGTACTATGACGGGATAAGGCGGCATTAATGTCAATGCCTCACAAGTTTCTAATGGAGTTTGGATTTCAATGGGTATTGTTTGTAATATGGCGGTTGCTTCATAGGCTAACAATAAAGAAATCTGATAAATTAATTCCCGAAATTCTTTATTTCCTGTATTTTGATCTCTAAGATGAGCGAGTATATTGTGAACTAAGGGATGGTTAACAAGGTGAAAATTATTGAATAGAGTTAAAGACATATAGAGATACCATTGAGTCATTATTTTAAGCAGATACTGGAGAGTATTTCATAGAGCATCCAGGTTAATCAACTGGCTATGATTTAATAATCAGCTATTTGAGGTTTGATAAGTAAATATGCAGTTTTGATTTGAACTAGACTATTCTAGTCTTTGCGGGGCTGCCATGTTGTACGATTTCATTCATTGTCATGGATTGCAGCGTACTTCACTTTTGCTCTTTCGCGAAGTACGCCACCACTTTTGTTAAGTAGGCATGCTCTTGAGTGACTTGATGGATCTCACGCTTAAGAACTTCGAGGACCCACATAATGTATTTGGTAGTGCGGGTACCCATTTTTATTAAGTCGGTCTAAAAGCTCTTCGAATGTTTCAGTAGAAACACACTCAATTATATTGTTTTTACCCTTTAAATCTCTTATAGAAAGGGATAGTTTTTGTGGGCGTGTTTGTGTGTTTTCTGAATTTTGCACGATAGGCAAGCTTGTTTGAGGCAAAGGTGGAGATTGACTATTAATAGTATCGTCCTTTTTTGGAGGTACTTGAGAGGGGGGACTTTGCGTTTTTTGTTGAGGGCAATCTTTACCTCTTCAGGCTTGCTAGCAAATAGTTTGATTATATCATCCCATAGTCTCGAAAAAAATTTTTTGATGTACTGTAAGGCACTGCTGAATTTGCTAAAGAGCCAAGAACTCTCATTGGAGTGAGGGGATGTTGCGCTTTTTTTCTTTTTAGTGTTTCTGGAATACATTAGCTTTACCTCTAAATTAATGTAGATTCGATCGTAAGCTAAATCGGTCACCTTGTCAAAAGAAGATTTTCAATTGTAGCGGCAAAGTTCAAACTTCTTTAATAATATGGTTTTTTTATTTTTTTGAGGCGCTTTTTTATACTGATGTCGAAAATAGGCTACACAATTGATATGTTGATTTACACTCATCCTGAATTACCTCCTTGGGTAAGCCTCAATATGATGCATTGTGAGCGTTGCGCGAGGCTACATATATCCATTTCGGTAACAATAAATATGATTTAATTCGAAATTAATTAAGAAAGTCAGAACAAATACTCTTGACTTGCATGTTTATTGCTGTACTATGTTAGCAATGTAATTCGGTAGTTTTTTATATTAGAGGTAATAACGCATGGCCAAAACCATATCCACTCCTAAAAAAATATTCAGATGGGTCGCTACAGGAGTATATAGCGCTGTAGCTTTGATCCTAAGCTTTATTTGTCTTACAGGTTACATTTTTCCTTATGTAGCAGCAACGCTGACTGTGATTGCACTGACTTGCGTATTATTCAGCTCTGTAATAGGGTTTACAGCCACTCTTGGCGGCGTTCTAACTGTTGCTGGACTAACTGCACTCGCATCCTCCGCAGCTATTGCAGCTCTTGTGATTTTAGCAGTAGGCCTGGCCGACCAACCCGCACATATTCCATTTTTTAAGTATTTTCAAAAGCGACGATGCTTAGAAAATTTAATGAAATCTATGATGTCTAAAGATACTTTAGTGGCACGTTTAGTGGTTTCTTTTTGCATAAGTGTGGGTGCACGTTTAGAGGAAATGAATGACCGTTACCCTGATGATGAGGCGGACTTGATCCCTGGTTATAACTACTTAGCCGAAGCTATTGAAAATAATAACCTTGAAATGATTAGTTTATTACTGAACGAAGGTCATCAGTGCTATACGAACCTATCGAAATATCACAATACATATCGCACTGCTTCTTCATTATTGAAACCAGCCCTAAACCTTGGCAATTATGAAGCTGTAAGTCTATTAATCGAATCCATGGACGAGAAAGATAGAAAAGATTTGAATAAATATGAACCCGAAACGCTACAAGCCCTAGAAGAATTGGAAAATAGTATACGAATACCAGCCATATTAGAAGCTATCCCTATACCAGACGTCCTAGCTCACCTTATAGCAGGATACGCAGGGCTTGATCTGCGTGAGCTCGCTCCTAAGAACAGCCCAAGCCCCTAGCAACCCGCTTCTGTCGTCCCGGCTAGTGCTAGGCGCATGCAGCGTTTGAGCCGGGATCTAAATGGTATATTAGATGAACAACCATTTCACGTTGGACGCTTGGTCATTATAGCGGCTTTAGAAAATCATGAGTTACCCCTACATAGAGCGCCCTCTGAATGTTAAAATTACCGGTAGCGTCGCTGGCTCTTATAGCCAGCTAACAAAATCATAAATTATTCTGTTAATAAATATAATTTTCTTGATTATAATCAGCAGTTTCCGTATACTTTTTTACAAAATGGACAAACTATAATATTATGCATACTCAAGATCATCTTAAAAATACGTATCATGAGGCAGATTGGGCAATTATTGGCCAATTTATTGCCCTCATGCTTATGATTCCTTTAGGATGGTGTATAGGGGGGGGCCAAATTGCTGGCTCCTTAGGATTGGGGGCGAGTATTTGTTTTTTTCCTAATTTATTTTTATATAAAAGCGTTTTTAAGTATGCTGGCGCAAGCCAAGCTAAAAAAATGTTGCGCGCCCTTTATCTTGGCGAAGTGGTTAAAATAGTATTAACCATGCTTTTATTTATATTTGTGTTAAGCTTTATCTTTTGGATATCGGTCCCGTATGTGTTTATGGGATATATAGCTTTACAACTCGTTTTTTGGATGGCCCCCGTCTTTTGGGGAATTTTTAAACAGAACTGCTAATTATGGTTGTGGCTTAAAGTTTGACAACTTCTGAATATATTAATCATCATCTAACCAATCTTCATATTGGTGAAGGATTCTGGACTTTACACTTAGATACACTGATTGTATCTTGGGTTTTAGGGTTATGTTTTCTTATTTCTTTTTGGTGGTCAGCTAAACGCGCAACCTCAGGCGTTCCCGGTGTCTTTCAAAATATAGTGGAGATGCTTTTAGAGTTTGCTGACAAACAAGTTAAAGAAACCTTTCATGGAAAAAATGATTATATAGGGCCTTTGGCTTTAACTATTTTTGTTTGGGTTTTTTTGATGAATGTAATGGATCTGCTGCCGGTTGATCTGTTGCCATTTTTGGCTTCTCAGGTGGGGATAGAGCATTTGAAGGTCGTGCCTACTACGGATCCTAATTTAACATTGGGTCTGTCTATTAGTGTTTTTCTGATGACGATGTATTATAGCATTAAAGTCAAAGGATTTGGCGGCTTAACTAAAGAAGCGCTATGTCAGCCACTTGGTCCTTGGCTTTTTCCATTGAACCTTATTCTCAGGTTAGTTGATGAACTTGCCAAGCCGCTTTCTTTAGGTTTGCGTTTATTTGGTAATCTCTATGCTGGGGAGTTAATTTTTATCCTTATTGCGTTAATGCCTTGGTATATGCAGTGGCCATTCGGATTAGTTTGGACTATTTTTCATATTTTGATTATTACCTTGCAAGCCTTTATTTTTATGATGTTAACCATTGTATATTTAAGCTTGGCGCATGAAGATCATTAATAAGATGAGTAATATTTAGAGAGTAATTTTTTTTTAACAAAACAGGGGAAACATGATGGAAGCTGCACAACTTATCTCGCAATTACAAGGTACAACTATTTTGGCCGTGGCTTGGTTAATTAGTTTTAGTGCTGTAGGAACCGCCATAGGTTTTGGTTTGTTAGGTGGGAAATTTTTAGAAGGCGCGGCACGTCAACCTGAAATGGTTCCGATGTTACAAGTGAAAATGTTTGTTATCGCAGCATTATTAGATGCTATTTCTATGATTGGTGTGGGTATTGCTTTGTACTTTACATTCGCTAATCCATTTTTAGCTGAACTTATGAAACATCTTGCAGTAGGGTAAGAAAAATGAATATAGGTGTGACGCTGTTTGGGCAAATGATTACCTTTTTCCTTTTTGTATTATTTACCAAAAAGTATGTGTGGCCACCTTTAGAAAAAGTGCTAGCGCAGAGGCAAACTAAAATTGCTGATGGCTTAGCCGCTGCGGCGCGTGGCCATCATGATTTAGAGTTAGCACAACGTGCTGCAACCAAGCAAATTAGAGAAGCAAAACAAACAGCGCTGCATATTATTGAGGAAGCGCAAAAGCAAGCAGTAGCCTTAATAGAGGCGGCAAAAGAGCAAGCCAACGAAGAAGCGAGTCGAGTATTTAAAAAATCCCAAGCTGATGTAGAGCAGATGGTGGTGCATGCAAAAGAAGGCTTGCGTCAACAAATATCCAGTATTGCTCTATTGGGTGCTGAAAAGATTTTATCACGCCATATTGATGCAGCCTCAAACCAAGATTTGCTTGATAAGCTGGTGGATGCAATTTAAATGTCTGAAAAAAATACTATTGCTCGTCCTTATGCAAAAGCATTATTTGAAATAGCATTTCGTGAAGATAAGTTGGAGCAATGGTCTCAATTTTTAAAGCAAGTCGCTCTGATTACCCAAGATCCTCAAATGATTGAGTTATTGCATCATCCTGATTTTTCTCTTCAAAATAGTGTAGATTTAATATTTGAGATGGTAACCGATGCCTGCCCTTCCATGAAAGAGGCCATTGAGTGTATTGGGGAGAATAAACGTCTATTGTTTATGCCCCAAATAGCTGAATTATTTGAAGATCTGAAACGGGACTCACAACAGATTATGCATGTAACGCTTATCTCTTCTATGGCGATACAGGATGACAAGTTTGAGCAAAAAATAATCACAGCGTTAAAAAAACGTTTTAAACGAGATATTGTATTGCAATATGAAGTAGATGAGACGCTTATCGGGGGTGCTATTATTAAAGCAGGGGATCGAATAATAGATGAATCATTGCGTGGGCGGCTCACACGATTAGGGAATATTTTAGGGGTAGAGGTTTAAAATTATTTTAATAAATGGGAATAAAGTATTATGGGGTTAAATCCAGTTGAAATTAGTGAATTTATTAAACAACGTATTGAAAACGCTCAGCTATTAGCACGATCTAAAATGGTCGGCACCATTATGAGTTCTGGTGATGGAGTAGTACGTATACATGGATTGGCAGATGCAAAGCAAGGAGAAATGTTAAAATTCGTTGGCGGAGTCTATGGAATGGCGCTTAATCTAGAGCGCGATGCCGTGGGTGCCGTGATCTTAGGATCTCCATTAGACTTAGAGGAAGGCCAGCCCGTAGAATGTACAGGACTTATTTTAGAAGTGCCTGTGGGTGAAGGTTTGTTGGGCAGAGTAGTCGATGCACTAGGGAATCCTATTGATGGTAAAGGCCCATTAAATACGACGCAAATGTCTCCTATTGAAAGAGCGGCCCCAGGGGTCATTGAGAGACAATCAGTGAGTCAACCCCTGCAAACTGGTTTGAAATCGATTGACGCTATGATCCCAGTAGGACGAGGACAGCGAGAGCTTATTATTGGAGATAGACAAACTGGTAAAACTGCTATTGCCATTGATACTATTATTAATCAGAAAAATACAGGCATAAAATGTATTTATGTCGCTATTGGACAAAAAGCATCTTCTGTTGCTTCTGTAGTGAGAAAGCTAGAAGAGCATGATGCTATGAAGCATACTATTATAGTGGCTGCAACCGCTGCACAAGCAGCCGCCTTACAATTTATTGCGCCCTATTCTGGTTGTGCGATGGGTGAATATTTTCGGGATAAAGGAGAGGATGCTTTAATTATTTATGATGATTTAACCAAGCAAGCTTGGGCATATCGTCAAATTTCTTTATTATTACGCCGTCCACCAGGGCGTGAAGCGTATCCAGGAGATGTATTTTATTTGCATTCTCGTTTATTAGAGCGTGCTGCTCGTGTGAATGCGCAGTATGTTGAAAAAGCCACCAAGGGTCAAGTAAAAGGTAAAACTGGATCATTGACTGCTTTGCCCATTATTGAAACGCAAGCAGGCGATGTGTCTGCTTTTGTACCAACGAATGTTATTTCTATTACAGATGGTCAAATCTTTTTGGAAACTGATTTATTTAATGCGGGAATTAGACCTGCTATTAATGCTGGATTATCGGTTTCTCGGGTAGGGGGCGCTGCGCAATCTCCTATTATTAAAAAACTAGGAGGCGGTATTCGTTTAGTATTAGCGCAATATCGTGAATTAGCCGCTTTTGCACAATTTGCTTCGGACTTAGATGAAATCACTCGTAAACAGTTAGAACGCGGCCAACGGGTTACAGAGGCGATGAAGCAAAAACAATACACGCCCTTAGATGTTGCGCAGATGGCGATTATTTTATTTGTTGCAGACAGAGGCTATTTAGATGATATTCCACTTAATAAAGTAGTCGATTTTGAAGTGGCATTACATTACCAGATGCGCACCAAGCATACAGAATTACTTGAAGATATTAATACAGATCCTTCTTTAACGCCCGAGATAGAACAGAGAATTAAAATAGCGGTGGAAGATTTTAAAGCAACTTCTATTTGGCAGGCGTAGCGAAAATGGCCGATACAAAAGCGATTCGATCGCAAATTAAAAGTGTTCAGAGTACGAAAAAAATTACTGGAGCGATGGAAATGGTCGCTGCTAGTAAAATGCGCAAAGCGCAAGAACGCATGTTTGCTACTCGTCCTTATGCTGAGCATATTTTAAATGTGGTTGAGCATTTAGGAACAGGGAATTCAGAGTATCATCATCCTTATTTAGCAAATAGAAAACTCAAGCGGATGGGCTTGATTATTATCTCTACAGATAGAGGCTTATGTGGTGGTTTAAATGTCAATATGTTTCGATTTTTATTGGAAAAAATCGAAGGATGGCGAAAAATAGGTGCTGAAGTTGATTTGTGTATTATTGGTCACAAAGGGGAAACCTTTTTTAAGCAGCTTAATGTTCCTATTTTAGCGTCAACCCATAATATGGGAGATAATCCTTCTGTTCAAGATGTGATTGGCCCTATTCGAGTGATGTTAGAAGCGTATGAAGCTCAAAGTTTAGATGGGCTTTGCTTGGTTTATAATCGTTTTGTAAATACTATGACTCAAAAACCCGTACTGCTTGATTTATTGCCCATTATGCCTGAAATCACTAAATTATCTGAAGAGCATAAGAACGCGCCTTGGGATTATATCTATGAGCCAGATGCGAAAGAGTTAATTAATATGTTATTAACCCGTTATATTGAATCTGAAGTATATCAGGCAGCGGTTGAAAATTTTGCTTGTGAACAAGCCGCTAGAATGGTAGCAATGAAAGCAGCTACCGATAATGCTGGAGACATTATAGAAGGTTTACAACTTGATTATAATAAAGCCAGACAGGCTACCATTACGCAAGAATTATCTGAAATTGTTGCCGGAGCTGCTGCAGTATAAGTAGGCAGTTTAATTAAATTAAAATATAAACACGAGAAAAAATATGAGTATAGTATCAGCCACCGCCGGTGGAAAGATTGTTCAAGTGATTGGTGCTGTGGTAGATGTGGAGTTTGCACGGCATGAGGTTCCCAAAATTTTTGATGCTCTATGGGTTAAAAGTCTTGATTTGACTTTAGAAGTTCAACAGCAGATGGGTGATGGCGTGGTGCGTACAATTGCAATGGGTACTACAGATGGGTTGCAACGAGGGGTTGCGGTGAGCAATAGCGGAGCACCTATTCAAGTCCCTGTGGGCCTTAAAACTTTAGGTCGGATTATGGATGTATTGGGTCGTCCTATTGATGATAAAGGCCCTATTGGGGAAGCATCTCGTTTACCAATTCATAGAGAGCCTCCTAGCTTTGAAGAACAAGCAGAAGCCGATGCATTATTAGAAACCGGCATTAAAGTAATCGATTTGATTTGTCCTTTTGCTAAAGGCGGTAAAGTGGGTTTGTTTGGTGGCGCAGGGGTAGGCAAAACAGTGAATATGATGGAACTTATTCGCAATATTGCAATGGAACATAGTGGATATTCTGTTTTTGCAGGCGTGGGAGAAAGAACCCGAGAAGGTAACGATTTTTATCATGAAATGAAAGATTCAAATGTATTAGATAAAGTAGCCTTGGTGTATGGCCAGATGAATGAACCTCCAGGGAATCGTTTACGAGTAGCCTTCACAGGCTTGACGATTGCAGAAAAATTTAGAGATGAAGGAAAAGATGTTTTATTATTTATCGATAATATTTATCGATATACCTTGGCAGGGGTGGAAGTTTCTGCTTTATTAGGTCGGATGCCTTCGGCTGTGGGGTACCAGCCGACTTTGGCAGAGGAGATGGGGCGTTTACAAGAACGTATTACCTCTACTAAAACCGGATCGATTACCTCTATTCAAGCAGTATATGTGCCTGCAGATGACTTAACCGACCCTTCCCCAGCAACGACTTTTGCGCATTTGGATGCAACCATTGTATTATCTAGACAAATTGCAGAGCTTGGTATTTATCCCGCCGTTGATCCTTTAGATTCTACATCAAGACAGCTTGATCCACTTATTGTTGGACAAGAGCACTACGATGTAGCGCGTGCAGTGCAGGGCACCTTACAACGCTACAAAGAATTAAAAGATATTATTGCTATTTTAGGAATGGATGAATTATCTCCAGAAGATAAATTAGTGGTAACTAGGGCTCGAAAAATACAGCGCTTTTTGTCTCAACCGTTTTTCGTGGCAGAAGTTTTTACAGGATCTCCAGGTAAATATGTCTCGCTAAAAGAAACGATTAGTGGATTTAAAGGGATTATTGAGGGGCAATACGATCACATTCCAGAGCAAGCATTTTATATGGTAGGGTCCATAGATGAAGTACTGGAAAAGGCTAAATCATTGTGATCACCTTTCATTTAGATATTGTCAGTCTAGAGGGCGCGATTTTTGCAGGTCTGGTTGCAAGGGTATTTGCGGTTGGCGCTTTGGGTGAGCTTGAAATTACACCAAGACATGCACCTTTATTAACGAAATTAGAGCCCGGTCCTGTTCGTTTGCAATTACAAGATGGTACAAACGAGGTGATTTATGTTTCTGGTGGAATTTTAGAAGTACAGCCCGATATAGTGACTATCTTAGCCGATACCGTAGTGCGAGCGAATGACTTTAATGAAGCTGAAGCGCTAAAAGCAAAAGCACAAGCGGAACGCTATTTGAAAGATCAACATACCGCAATGGAATACACGCATGCGCGTGCTGATTTGATGCGTGCGGTAGGGATGTTAAAGGCAATTAGTAAAATTCGGTATCATACATAGTAGGCATTCAATGAATTATAAAAATTTAACAGTGGTAATATTGGCTGCAGGTAAAGGGCTACGGATGCAATCCTCCTTACCAAAGGTGTTGCATTGCATTGCTAAAAAACCTATGCTGGGGTATTTGTTAGAAACAGCACATGCATTAAGCCCTCATAAAATTTTGGTTATTCATGCGCAATCTGACTTAAGTCAGCCTATTTTTGATTTTATTGAGCACTTTCAAAAAAGCCATAATATTGACAATATTACTTTAGTTGAGCAGCCGGTTCAATTAGGCACTGGAGATGCAGTATCAAAAGCATTGCCGTTTTTAGATTTAGCCAATACAGATGAGCGCGTACTTATTCTTTGTGGAGATGCTCCCTTAATAGAGGCCTCTACGCTTGAGCGATTACTGAATATGACGCCTCCAAAAGGGCTGGGCTTATTAACTGCGTATTTGGAAAATCCAACAGGATTAGGTCGTATTATTCGAAATGCCTCAAATCAAATTCAAGGTATCGTAGAAGAAAAAGATGCTACGGAAACACAAAAAAATATTCACGAAATTAATTCAGGATTATTTTTAGTATGTGCACAACACTTGGTTACATGGCTCCCGTTATTAACTAATGATAATGCATCAAAAGAGTATTACTTAACAGATTTGGTTAAACTAGCAGTACAGCACGATATAGAAGTTACCTCTTGTATGCCCCAATTTGTAGAAGAAATTTTGGGTGTAAACGATAGAATCCAGCAAATAGTATTAGAACGTTTTTATCAGAAAAAATTAGCCCAAACATTTTTGAAGCAAGGCGTATGGATTTGCGATCCTTCCCGTTTTGATTTGCGAGGCCATTTGAATGTCAAATCAGGCGTGTGTATTGATGTTAATGTGGTTTTAGAAGGGAGCATTGTAGTAGGAGAAAATACCAGTATTGGTCCAAATTGTATTCTTATCAACTGTGAATTGGGTGATAATGTTCAAATTCTAGCAAATTCCTATCTTGAAAATGCAAAAATTGGAGATAGATGTACTATTGGTCCGTTTGCAAGACTCCGTCCTGGGACGCAATTAGCCTGTGATGCTAAAGTAGGTAATTTTGTTGAAATTAAAAATAGCGTAATTGGCCAGCAATCAAAAATTAACCATTTAAGTTATATTGGAGATAGTGAAATAGGCGCGAAGGTAAATGTAGGTGCAGGAACGATTACTTGCAATTATGATGGTGTAAATAAGCATAAAACTATTATAGAAGATGAGGTTCATATCGGATCAGATACGCAACTGGTTGCCCCAGTTCGAATAGGCAAAGGGGCAACGATTGCTGCAGGCAGTACCGTGATACAAGATGTACCTCAAAATAAGCTTACTGTAACACACAATATTAATCAAAGAATAAAAGAAAATTGGCAGCGACCCGTTAAAAAAGAAATTATATAATAAATTAGGAATACATTATGTGCGGTATAATTGGTGGAGTTGCGCAACGAGATATTGCGCCTATTTTGGTCGAAGGCCTTAAACGATTAGAATATCGAGGATATGATTCTGCAGGCTTGGCTGTTATCGAAAACGATACAATACAGCGTGTAAGAGTATGCGGTAAAGTACAAGAACTTGCTCAAGCTGTAAGTGAAAATCCTGTTTTAGGATCTATGGGTATAGCACATACCCGATGGGCAACTCATGGAAAACCAAGCACAGATAATGCGCACCCTCATATGTCCGGTGATCAAATTGCATTAGTGCATAATGGCATTATTGAAAACCATGCACAGTTGCGAGAGGAGCTCATAGACAAAGGGGTTATTTTTCAATCTCAAACTGATACGGAAGTGATTGCACATTTAATTCATTTTTATCTTGATCAAAGTAATAATTTTTTAGAAGCGGTACATCAAGCCATAGATCGTTTAACCGGTGCTTTTGCACTGGCTATTATTTGTAAAAGATATCCTGATTGTATTATTGCGGTTTGTAAAGGCAGTCCTGTTTTGATTGGTTTGGGGATTGGAGAAAATTTTGTAGCTTCTGACACTTTAGCTTTATTACCCGTTACGCAGCGATTTGTCATTTTAGAACAAAGAGATGTAGCCGTTATCTATAAAGATCGTTATGAAATAGTAGATAGCAATAAGCAGCCCGTTATTCGAGAGGTTAAAACTTCTCAAGTGACCTCAGAGAGTATTGAAAAAGGTCTCTACCGTCATTTTATGCAAAAAGAAATTTTTGAGCAGCCCCTTGCTGTGATTCAAGCTTTAAAAGGCCGTTTAAACTTAGAGAATCATCATATGGTAATGGATGCGGTATTTACTCCGAGTGTGTGCTCAGATATTGAATCTAAATTAGATGCGGTGCGTCAGATTCAAATTGTGGCCTGTGGAACCAGTTATCATGCAGGATTGATCGCTCAATTTTGGATGGAAAGTTTACTAGGCATTCCATGTCAGGTTGAGATTGCTAGTGAGATGCGCTACCACTGCCAGTTAGCACGTCCAGGTACATTATTTGTGACGCTTTCACAATCTGGAGAAACGGCAGATACTTTGGGAGCATTGCGTTGTGTTAAACAAAATGACGCTTATTGTGCTCGTTTGGCGATTTGCAATGTTGCTGAAAGTTCTTTGGTGCGAGAATCAGATTTTGCATTATTAACCCAAGCAGGACGTGAAATTGGGGTTGCTTCAACTAAGGCTTTTACCACTCAATTAGTTGCTTTGTTAATGGTGGTATCTTGTTTAGGCAGGCGTTTGAACCTTAATGTAGAGACTCAGCAGATGATTGCTGAATCTTTACATAAGTTACCTGATTATATTGAACAAGTTTTAATGCTAGATAAACCTATTCAGAAATTAGCACAACGTTTTGCTCGTAAAAAACATGCTTTATTTTTAGGAAGAGGGATCCATTATCCAGTTGCCAGAGAAGGGGCGTTAAAATTAAAAGAAATCTCCTATATTCATGCAGAAGCTTACCCAGCAGGAGAGCTCAAACATGGCCCCTTAGCATTAGTGGATAAAGAGATGCCCGTAATTGCTTTATTACCTAATGATGAGTTGGCAGAAAAACTAAAATCTAATTTGGAAGAAGTGAGTGCTAGGGGTGGAGAAGTCATTGTATTTGCGCAATCAGGAGTAGAGGTGACTAATAATATGACTGTTTTAATGACCCCTGCGGTTAATAAAGTGCTTTCTCCTATTATTATGACTATTCCTTTACAGCTATTGGCTTATCATGTTGCTATTTTGAAGGGGACAGATGTTGATCAGCCTCGAAATTTGGCTAAATCGGTCACTGTAGAATAAATGTGTGGACGTTTTGTCTTAGCGGCGAGTGAAGTAGAAATAAAATCGCATTTTCAATTATCCAAGGGATGCATCATGAAATCCCGTTATAATATCGCGCCTGCACATATGATTCCGGCAATACGATCGCCAAACACGCAAATTGATTTTTTTAAGTGGGGTTTTATCCCCGCTTGGACAAAACCCCATGCAGAATCTGCTACTTTGGGATATATTAATGCTCGGGCAGAGACTATTTTTGAAAAACCAGCTTTTAAACACGCTATATTACGTCAAAGGTGTATTATTCCTGCAACGGGATATTATGAATGGATGCAAATAAAGGGTAAAAAGCAACCTTATTATATTAGCTTACAATCTAATGCTTTATTTGGATTTGCAGGAATTTGGGATACTTGGCAAGATAGTGAGGGGCATCAACAAGACAGTTGTGCCATCATTACCGTCGTTGCATCTGAATCTATTGCTTTTATCCATGATCGCATGCCTTTGATTTTGTCTACAGCAAATCATAAAATTTGGTTAGCGCCTAAGGTTCCTCAAGCCACATTGAGGGATATAATGGATACACAAGGATCATTAAATAATGGTTTTGATTATCAGTTTTATGCGGTATCAAATAGGATGAATAATCCTGATTTTGATACCCAGCAATGTTTACATTCATTATAATTAAAAAAAAAATAAAAATGCTTTACTTTAGGGTAAGCAATTGGGATAATCGCGGGCTAACCTTAATTTTTTATCAATGATCAACTTATGGAGATTTCAATGTCAACTATTAAACGTAAGACTAAAACGGCTGCGACTACTACGACAAAAACTAGTCGTTCTGCTAAAACTACAAGTCCTGTCAAGGAAATGCAAACCATTAAAATGGTTAAAGGCAAACAAGCTGCTCCTGTAGCACAAACTATTAAAACAAATAAAGTTGCTAAAACTAGCAAGTCTAGCAAGATGGTCATTAAAGAACATCAAACAAGAGTTGAAATTTTACAGTTGATTGCCGATAAAACAAATCTAAAGCGTGTAGAAGTAGAATCTGTGTTTACTCATATGGCAGATATTGTGAAAGGTCATATGGCTAAAAATGGTTCTGGCGAAGTGATGATCCCTAAATTAGGTTTGAAAATTCGTAAAGTACGTCGTAAAGCAACGAATAAGAGAAAAATGGTAAGTCCTCTTACTGGTAATGAAGTAATTATTCCAGCTAAACCAGCCAGAGATGATGTTAAATTAATCGCTTTAAAAACGCTTAAAACTGCTGTTGTTTAAACTAAAAATTTTTTAGTCTATTGATTGAGTAACACAAAAATGCCTGTGGTTTTGGCGTTTTTGTGTTAGCTTAACAGCTCGAAAGTCTATTGCTATTCTCCTGTCTCTTTGTTAAACTGATTGTAATGTTTACACAAAATCTCAAATCTAAATCTAAATCTCTATTATTCACAGTGAAAGGAATATAAAAATATGCCTGTAGGAAGCCATGTTGAAAATGCTAAATTTGTTGAGTGCCTTAATCCAGCGCAACAACAAGCTGTATGTTCTTCTGTGCAACATTTGCGAGTTTTAGCGGGAGCGGGCAGTGGAAAAACACGAGTTTTGGTTAGTCGGATTGCTCTTCTTTTAGAGCAAAATTTAAGTCCTTATCAAATTCTAGCAGTAACGTTTACAAATAAAGCCGCAGGTGCAATGCGTGCGCAATTAGAAAAATTAGTGGGTTATAGCGCTAAATCCATGTGGGTAGGTACTTTTCATGGATTAGCACATCGTATATTAAGACAATATTATATTGAAGCGGGCCTGTGTGATAATTTTCAAATTATTGATTCTGAAGATCAATCTCGCCTAATTAAAAGACTGGTTAAAGAATTAAATCTCGATGAAACAGAGTGTGATCCCAAACGAGCACAAGGATTTATTAATCGCCAAAAAGATGAAGGGCGACGACATCAAGATCTAGGACAAGCAACGACTCAAGAAATGGCTTGTTTTATGGAAGTATATCGTGTGTATGAAGCACATTGTATTCGAACTCATTTAGTTGATTTTGCAGAGTTATTACTTAAAGTGTACGAGTTACTCATTACACGGGCAGATATTTTAAAAAGCTTTCAAGATCGTTTTAAACATATCTTAGTGGATGAATTTCAAGATACTAATACCATTCAATATAAATGGTTGAAATGCATGTGTAGTCCAACCTCTAGCATGACTATTGTAGGGGATGATGATCAATCAATTTATGGCTGGCGAGGCGCAAAAATTGAAAATATACATCGTTTTAGTCAAGATTTTCCAAATGGAGAAACGATTCGTTTAGAACAAAACTATCGTTCCACGGATACAATTTTAACGGCTGCTAATGCACTTATACAAAATAATGTAGAGCGTCTAGGGAAGAAGCTCTGGACTGAGGGTTCTAAAGGAGCGCCTATTTATTTATATGGAGCTATCAATGAAATAGATGAAGCCCGCTTTATCGTAGATAGAATTCGTAAGTGGGTCTTTGAAGGGGGAAGCTATAGTGATATAGCGGTTTTGTACCGATCTAATGCCCAATCTAGAGCGATTGAGCAATCCTTATGTCAATCCAATCTGCCCTATCGTATTTATGGGGGATTACGTTTTTTTGATAGAGCAGAAGTCAAAGATGTACTGGCCTATTTGCGTTTATTAGCCAATTTCAATGATGACACCGCTTTTGAGCGTATTATTAATATGCCTCCTCGAGGCATTGGCGATCGTACTGTGGAGTTAATTCGGAATCAGGCGGCTTTAAAAAAAATCTCATTATGGAATGCAGCGCTAGAAATTCTACCTACGCTTTCACCAGGCAGAATTACCAAAGGATTAGAAAGTTTTTTTGATCTTATAGAAGCGCTGAGCGCAAAATTACCTACTGTGAATTTTCCTGACTTTGTAGAAGAAGTGTTAGCAGTCAGTGGATTATTACACTATATTAAAACTCAGCCGGGTGAGCGCACCCATATGCGGTTAGATAATATTCAGGAAGTGGTCAGTGCTGCTAAACAATATGCTTGTGAATTAGAAAATGCACAAGACATGAGTGAGCAAAATTTAGTTGCAAACCATATTTTATCTCAATTTTTATCTGAAGTTGCTTTAGATTCCAGTGAAAGAGAAATAGATAAAACAGAAGATGGTCTGAAGTTAATGACCTTGCATTCAGCTAAAGGTCTTGAATTTCCTTTAGTATTTTTAGCCGGTTTAGAAGAAGGTTTGTTTCCTCATCATCGTTCCATTCATACTCAAGAAGTGTTAGAAGAAGAACGTAGATTATGTTATGTTGGTTTGACACGGGCAATGCAACAACTGGTATTAACCTATGCAGAAAAACGTGCTTTTGGCAGTTCGGGTAAAAAAGGACCGTCACGTTTTGTAAAAGAAATCCCAGAAGAACTCATAGAAAGGGTGTGCGTTAAAGCGGTGATTACCAAATCATCTGCGCGTTTAGCCTCCAAAAACAAGCTAACGAGCACCGTGGATTTGCCTTTTAAAATTGGTGAAAAAGTCTCTCATCCTCGGTTTGGTCGAGGAACTGTTTTAGGAGGAGAGGGGAGTGGAGAAAGTGCGCGCGTTGAGGTTCAATTTGAGAGTGCAGGTAATAAATGGCTGATTTTAGCGTACGCAAAATTAGAGTCTACTGCCTAGCTATTTTTAAATTTGTCTGAGGTGCACGACAAATGGAGAGAGTCCAGATATAATTAATATTATACTTTCTATTGATTACTTTCTATTGATGAACAATGAGCAAAAGGATAGATTATGTCGGAAGAGCATCCAAATAATCCAGAAAATACTATAAAAATACCAAAAATTAATCCTTTTAAAACCACATTAGATAATATCAAGCCGTCTAAAAAGTGGATAGGGCGTTTTTTTAAATTTTGTATCGCGCTTTTAGCCTTGGGTGCTATAGCAGGCCTTGCTTATATTAGTTATTATTTTGTACAGACCTTTGAAAATATAGAAAATAAGCTATCTAATGTTCAAAAGAGTGGGCAAGAGCAAAATGCCAGACTAGCATCTAGTTTTAGTGACTATAAAAAACAAGCAGAGCAATATAATAAAAAAATTGAAGCTCACATAGAGGGGCAGTCAGTTCAGTTACAGCAATTATCAGATAAGCATAATTGGCATATCAGTGAAGCTGTATATTTAGTCAGCATTGCTCAAGAACGATTAAATATGGTTGGAGATATTCCTACTGCTATTAAGCTATTACAAACGGCAAATGATAGATTGAAAAATTTTGGTGATGTGCGTGTTGGTCCCATTCGAGAATCCATTGCCAGAGATATTGGAAATCTAGAAGCGTTGGTACGCTTTGATAAAATTGGTTTGTGGGTTGAGTTAGGAGTGATTCGTAAGCAACTTGCAAATTTATCTTTTCATACCTTACAAGCGAGCATTGAGGGACAGCCAGAAATTGTGGGCTCTGTAGAACCAACGCCTGTAGAACAATCTGCTTGGCGCCAAGCCTTAGAGAATACTTGGCAGGAATTGAAGGGGTTGGTGCGAGTCAGAGAATTTAATGCAGATAAATTAAATTCTTCTTTAGAGCCTCGAGATCAAATTCCTTTATTAAGAGTGATGGATTTAATGTTAGTTGAAGCACAATGGGGTCTTTTACAAGAAGAGCCTCGGGTTTTCCAGCAAAGTCTAGAACTTTTAGAAGAGAAGTTAAGTGTTTATTTTGTTCAGGATGAACTTTTAAAAACGATCATGGCTCAAATTAATATTTTAAAGACAAAAGTCATTCGCCAAACAGGGGGAGATCTTTCGCATACTTTAAACATGCTCAATGCCTTAGAAAATGCATCTTTGCGGCATAAAGGAGCGCAATCTTAATGGTACGTTTGCTTGTATTAATATTGATTTTAATTATAGGAGTAGCCTTTGGCTTAAGTTTAGAGGGTGAGCAAGGATTATTATTGATTGTGCATCAAGGTAAAAGTTATGAAATGGCCTTGTGGTTTGGCGGATTGATTCTCGTCTTTTCTTTTGTTCTATTGTATTATACAGTGCGATTTTTAAGTGGTTTTTTTAGTTTAAAGCAGTGGATTAGCCAAGCAGCAGCTCATCAACGAGTACGTAAAGCGCAAACTAAAACGGGTAAAGGTTTAGTGGCATTAGCAAATGGACAGTGGGCAAAAGCAGAAAAAAATTTGTTAGCGGGTGTACAGTGGAGCGATATGCCTTTAGTAAATTATTTATTTTTAGCACGGGCGGCACAAGCACAAAATGCACTGGATCGAAGAGATCATTATTTAGATTTAGCTAAAAAACTAGATAATACTGATCTGGCTCAAAAAATGCTGATGCAAGACTTAGCGTTGCTCTCTCCTGTGAATATAATAACTTAGTAATTAAAAAGGTTAGTAATACAATGACACCAACACAATGGCTTGAAGGCACTATCGTAGAAAATAAGCCTTGGACTGATGCGCTTTATTCTCTTTATGTAAAAGTAGATTTTGGCACTTTTCAAGCTGGCCAGTTTGGGCGTCTTGCTTTAATGATTGATGGCGAACAAGTAGCACGTCCTTATTCTTTTGCAAGTGTTCCAGGACTCCCTATTTTAGAATTTTATTATATTCATGTACCCGGCGGCCCGTTAACGACCCATTTGATGGCACTCAAACCTGGGGATTCTATTTTAGTGAATCAACGCGCTGCAGGAGTGTTTACTTTGCAAGAAGTTAAAGATGCAGATACCCTATGGATGTTAGCAACAGGAACGGCTTTAGGTGCATTTTTATCCATGTTAGGCACAGCAGAGCCTTGGAAACGATTTAAAAATATTGTCCTCGTGCATGCGGTTCGTTTAGAAGCAGAATTAACCCATCAAGAAACGATTCAAGCACTATTAAGCACTCATTCAGATCAGCTTAAATATGTGCCTTTTGTGAGTCGAGAAGCCTCTGAGATGGCCCTGGCTGGCCGTATTCCAGTGGCGATTGTAGATGGTCGTTTAGAGCAAAAATCAGGTTTTACACTTACTCCTGAAACCTCTCAGGTGATGATTTGTGGGAATCCACATATGGTCAAAGATACCACGGAAGTTTTATTAGAGAAAAATTTTAAGAAAAATCTTAGAAAAGATCCAGGCCATATTACGATTGAGAATTATTGGAAAGATTAATTATTACAAAAGGAAAGGGATGAGGCTAAAAAAACCACATAATGGAAATGGCCCTAGACAAACTTATTACGTACATAAACCGCTTAAAGCACCTCATAAAACGAATGGCACTGAAATAAGAAAATAGTTCTGATTTTTTCATCATATTTAAGCCGCTGCCTCGATCTTAAAGTGTAGAGTAAGTTTTTTAACTTCTAGTTTTGCACAATCTATTGTAGGGGCCGGTCACCGTGCCGGCCCAGTATGG
>CANJXG010000012.1 GCA_947478905.1 Coxiellaceae bacterium | reverse complement strand
ATGAAACTTTTGAGAAGCAAGTGTCCAATAGACATATTTTACTGCATAAACAGAAAGATAAAGCTTTGAGGTATACTGTTAAAAATCATTTTGGAGCAATCGTATCAGGTCAGACAACACTCCAGAAGCCAGCACTGGGCTGCAGTAATCAAGAGAAAATTAAGTTTTTTCAGAAACTGAAAAGAGAAATAATTATGAACGTTTATCAAGATGATTATGACACGTTAATCAAGCCCTATGTTAAAAACGTTCTCTCTGCATTAGCTATGCCTGCGGATAATGGGGGTCAAAATAGGGTTGAGATGCCTGATGCACTGCGTAATCTTATCGGTGATTATGTAGGTTCAGATGTTCAGATGCCTAGGCCTTAATGAGATGACACACAAAAGGCCCTGATCATTCATATTAATGATCAGGGCTTTTTTTTAGCGATTTTCACATCGCTACGATATTATAACCTGCATCTACATGCGTGATTTCTCCAGTAATACCTGAAGCTAAATCAGAGCATAAAAACGCTGCTACATTACCGACTTCTTCAGTGGTAATATTTTTACGTAAGGGCGCTGTTTCTTCATTATGCGTTAACATCTTTTTGAAATCTTTAATACCCGATGCCGCTAAGGTTTTAATTGGGCCTGCTGAAATTGCATTGACCCTAATGCCTCTTGGCCCCAAGCTTGAAGCTAAGTATCTTACATTTGCTTCAAGACTGGCTTTTGCTAGTCCCATTACATTATAAGCTGGGACTACTTTTTCAGCGCCTAAGTAAGTTAAAGTCAAAATAGATCCGGTATTGCCTGGTACAGCACTCATAAGAGGGTAGGCTGCCTTGGCAAGTGCCCCTAAGCTATAAGAACTCACATTATGCGCGATTTCAAAGCCTTCACGTGTGAGCACATCTAGATAATCCCCTTCTAGCTGATCAGCAGGGGCATAAGCAATAGAGTGCACTAAGCCATCTAAACTATCCCAATGGTTCGCTAATTGCTTAAAAGTTTCAGTGATCTCATCATCATGAGCGACATCACACGGGATAACAATGCTGGAATCATACTCTGCAGCCAATTTTTCGACTCTTTCTTTGAATCTTTCAGTTTGATAAGTAAATGCCAATTGTGCGCCTTCACGGTGCATTGCTTTGGCAATGCCAGCAGCGATAGACTTGTTACTTAATAAACCAGTAATTAAAATTCGCTTGCCTGATAAAAAACCCATACTAGATACCCCCTAAAATACGAATAACACACTAAACTAAATATAAAAATCTATTTTACATGAGATGGGCGCTTATGAAAATATTTCACAATATTTACCTGTTAAAAAACAAATGCTAGTTGAATGTCTTGCATGTTTGTGGTCAATTTGGAATAACCCCTATCCTGATGAAAAAGTAGGGGTAAGTACCTTATATACTTCATTTACAGAAGAACCCAAACATTTAGATCCCGCGCTTTCCTATGCATCTAATGAGTGGGCTATTATTAATCAAATTTATGAGCCACCCTTGCAATATCATTATTTAAAACGGCCTTATACTTTAGAGCCTTTAGTGGCTCAGGCGATGCCTGTCGTGAGTACGACCAAGCGTAATGGAATTATCACGAGCATCTACGATATAAAAATTAAGCCAGGTATTTACTATCAACCTCATGCGGCTTTTGCACACTATAAAAATAGTACACGAGAGTTGGTAGCAAATGATTTTGTGTATCAAATTAAGCGATTGGGGGATCCGAGTTTAAACTCACCTGTTTTTGGTTTAATGCAAAATACTATTTTAGGCTTAGATGCTTTTGAAAAAAATCTCAGAGAAAAATATGAAAAAAAAGGACAAACCCTTGATCAATCGGTTTACATTGATTTAAATCCCTACGCGTTAGAAGGGGCAAAAGTCATCTCTAAATATCATTATCAGATTAAAATTAAAGGAGTCTATCCACAGTTTATATATTGGTTAGCAATGCCTTTTTTTGCACCCATGCCATGGGAAGCTATACGGTATTATGCGCAGCCTAAGTTGAGTGCTAATAATGTGAGTTTAGATTATTATCCTATTGGCACCGGGCCTTTTATGGTATCTGAAAATGATCCGAATGCTAGAATAGTATTAGTAAAAAACCCTAACTATCGTAGAGATCTATATCCATTTGAAGATAATAAGCAATTAAAAAATCAGCCTATGCCTTTTTTAGATAAGGTTGTCTTTACACGAGAGGCAGAAAATATTCCGTATTGGAATAAATTTTTACAAGGTTATTATGATCAATCTGCTATTGCTTCAGATAGCTTTGATCAAGCTTTGCAATCAGCTAGTAACAATTCTGGCTTAGAACTAACACCAGAATTAAAAGCACAACACATTCAATTAAACACTTCGATATTGCCTAGTGTATTTTATTGGGGCTTTAATATGATGGATCCCATTGTAGGAGGCTATAGCGAGCCAAAACGAAAATTGCGTCAAGCTATTAGTATTGCCATGGATATAGAAGAATATATTGATCTTTTTCTTAATGGTCGCGGAGTCGTTGCAACCAGTCCTATACCAGAGGGTATTTTTGGATTGGTAGCAAAAAAAGAGCGTCAAACGCTTGAGCAAGCTAAAACATTATTAGCCCAAGCAGGGTATCCTAATGGCATTGATCCTAAAACAAAAGCGCCGCTTATGCTGTATTTAGATGCGACGATGGGGGGCGGGCCGGATTCCAATGCAATGTTTGCTTGGACGCGTAAGCAATTTAAAAAACTCAACATTGAATTAGTCGTTCGAGCCACCCAATATAATCGATTTCAAGAAAAAATGCGCACCGGAAATGCACAAATTTTTTCTTGGGGCTGGAGTGCAGACTATCCCGATCCTGAAAATTTTTTATTTTTATTATATGGACCTAATGGCAAAGTAAAATCTCAAGGAGAAAATGCAGTAAATTATAAAAACGATGAATATGATCAGTTATTTGAAAAAATGAAAGTATTACCTAATGGCCCTAAAAGAGAAGCACTAATTCATCAAATGATAGATATTGCGCAAAAAGATACTCCGTGGATCTGGGGGTATAATCCTTTTTTATATACTTTATCCCATCAATGGATGGGGGAGGTTAAACCTAATGCTTTTGCGCACAATACTTTAAAGTATATTAAAATAGATACCCCATTACGTTCTAAGCAACGTACAATATGGAATCAACCCATGATATGGCCATTGATCGGATTTATATTGTTTTTTATTTTGCTGTGTTGCCCCGCTATTATAGCGTATAACCGAAAGATGAATCGTGCACCATGATAAAGTATATTGTGCGACGTTTATTGTATAGTATTCCTATTTTAATAGGCGTGAATATATTAACTTTTTGTTTGTTTTTTATTGTTAATTCGCCTGATGATATGGCAGCAGTGCATTTGGGTCAAAAACATGTAAGTCAAGATACCATAGGGGCTTGGAAAAAAAACAGAGGGTATGATTTGCCTTTATTTTTGAATAATGAAAAATCAGGAACACAACAATTTACAAAAACGATATTTTATCAAAAATCGCTTAAATTATTTACATTTGATTTTGGACGCTCAGATGCGGGGCGCAATATTACGGATGATATTATGCAACGTATGTGGCCCTCATTAGCGATTGCTATTCCCACCTTACTGCTAGGCTTAGCGTTAAATATTAGTTTAGCTTTGTTAGTGGTTTTTTTTAGAGACACTTATTTAGATACGGCAGGGGTGTTTATTTTTGTAGTAATGCTTTCTATTTCTACTTTATTTTATATCATAGGGGGCCAATATCTGATTGCCAAGACCTTAAAATGGGTGCCTATTTCTGGGTATGTAGAAGGACCTTTATTTTTTAAGTTTTTGATTTTACCTGTTTTGATAGGCGTGCTTGGGGGGGTTGGCGCGGGGGCAAGGTGGTATAGAACGTTATTTTTAGAAGAGATAGATAAAGAGTATGTTCGTACCGCGTACGCTAAAGGATTATCTGTGCCTCGTGTTTTATTTAAACATGTTTTGCCCAATGCTATGATTCCTATTTTAACCGGAGTGGTCGCAATTTT
This sequence comes from Coxiellaceae bacterium, assembly GCA_947478905.1. Taxonomy (GTDB): domain Bacteria; phylum Pseudomonadota; class Gammaproteobacteria; order Berkiellales; family Berkiellaceae; genus CANJXG01. Next base: position 34,237 of record CANJXG010000012.1, on the reverse strand, counting down.
ACCTTTATTATTTTTAGGAAGTTTGCTCACAGAATCATTTTTTGGTATCCCGGGTTTAGGAAGTTACACGATTGATGCGATTAATCAGCAAGATTTTGCAATTGTGCGGTGCATGGTCTTTTTGGGGTCGGTTTTATATATTCTTGGACTGATTTTAACCGATATTGCTTATACTATAGTCGATCCTAGGGTTAGGTTTAATTAAAATGGATACTTTATATTTTTTAACATCGGATATTTTGATTTGGACTTTAGTAGGGTTAGTGATTTTATTTTTTATACATGCGCTTCGATCTGAACCTTTGCGCCAACCTTGGAAACTTGTTTTTAAAAAAAAGCGCGCTATCATTGCGACGGTGATTTTATTCTTATTTGTCATAATAGGGTTGTTAGATTCGATTCATTTTAAAAATAATACTCAAAATAAAAACCAAATAGAAAGTGTGCTAGATATTGTATTAGAGCCCTTAGTGACCCATACAGAGCGCTCTTATTCTGCCCCTTTTGCATTATATTTGTTTGATAATAAAATGAATGGAGAATATCCCAGATTACAATATGGAGGGACGCATTTATCCAATCCTAGCCAATTCAAAACCGATGTGATACACCGCTTTATCAAAGTAGCCCTGTATTCTGGAGGCATAGTCCTTATTTTATTAGTTTTTTTACCCTATTTAGGGGGAGCTTTGGTTGGCACATTGGCTATTTGTTTTTTTATTATTAGTTTTATAGCTGAGTTTATGCCTTATTATCATATCTTAGGGACTAGTAAAATAGGAGAAGATGTTTTATACCAGGCCCTTAAAAGTATTAGAACAGGATTATTAATTGGGAGTTTAACGACCTTGTTTATGTTACCTTTTGCAATTATGCTGGGCATGATGGCGGGTTATTTTAAGGGGTGGGTAGATGATGTTATACAGTACCTTTATACTACGTTAAGCTCTATTCCCGGAATATTATTTATTGCCGCAGCAGTTTTAATTTTGCAAGCTATGATGAGCACACATGAAGATTGGTTTCAAACGATAGCGCAGCGAGCGGATATTCGATTACTGGCATTGTGCGCAATATTAGGGGTGACAAGTTGGACGAGCTTGTGTCGATTATTAAGAGGAGAAGTTTTAAAACTTAGAGAAATAGAATTTATACAAGCTGCTAAAGGATTAGGGGTAGGACATTTTAAAATCATGTTTGTTCATTTATTACCGCATTTAACGCCGATTATTTTAATTACCGTGGTTTTAGATTTTAGCACCTTGGTATTGGCGGAGGCGGTTTTATCTTATATAGGAGTGGGAGTAGATCCTACTTCCTATAGTTGGGGCACAATGATTAACAGTGCGCGTTTAGAAATAGCAAGAGTGCCTATTGTTTGGTGGTCGTTAAGTGCAGCTTTTATGTTTATGTTTACTTTGGTGTTATGTGCTAATATTTTCGCAGATGCTTTAAGAGATGCTTTTGATCCGAGGATGCAATATTGAATATTATTTTGTCTGTTAATAATTTAAAAATAGCTATTCAAACGTATCATCGTACTATTGATGCGGTTAATACGGTGTCATTGCATATTAGATTAGGAGAAACTTTGGCATTGGTGGGCGAGTCTGGATGTGGTAAATCGATGACCGCGCTTTCATTGTTACGATTGCTTCCAGATAATGCGCATATAGATTCTAACAGTGAAGTCATTCTTGATAATATCGATATATTAAAGCTTTCACAACGAGCACTTCAAAAAATAAGAGGTCTTAAAGTTGCGATGATTTTTCAAGATCCGATGGCAGCCCTCAATCCAGTGCTGAGTATTGGTGATCAAATGAGTGAGGTAGTAACGCTAAAAGATAAGCTAGCTAAAAAAAATAAAATAATAGAATTATTATCCTTGGTTCAATTACCTGATCCCCATTTACAGTTTCATCAATACCCTCATGAATTATCCGGTGGAATGAAACAGAGGGTAATGATTGCTATGGCTTTAGCGCAAGAGCCCCATCTGTTAATTGCTGATGAACCCACTACAGGTTTAGATGTTACCACGCAAGCGCAAATATTAAATTTACTTAAAACATGTCAACGTCAATATAATATGGCTTTATTATTAATAACTCATAATTTAGGGGTTGTTGCCCAAATAGCTGATACAGTAGCCGTCATGTATGCAGGCCATTTAGTAGAGCAGGCCAGTGTAGAAGATTTTTTAAAATACCCTAAACATCCCTATAGTCAAAAATTATTGGCAGCGTTGCCAGAATATACCAATAAAGCAGAGCCTTTGGCAGTGATCCCAGGGTGTGTGCCTGCATTAGATCATCCTTTTACCTTATGTCGTTTTAAAGAACGATGCCATGTTGCTTTTGAGGCGTGTGAGCAAAAGCTTCCAGCGTATATTCAATTGCAAAAAGGACATCAAGTGCGTTGTCATTGGTATGATGGTAAACAGTCTTTACCTATAAGTTTAATACCCCCTTTTGAGGTTAAAACAGAAAAAATGATACAACAAGAAAAAAATGAAATAAGCAATGATGTGATTTTAAGGGTTGATGATTTAAAAATGCACTATCCAATTAAACGTGGTTTTTTCAAAAAAACAGTAGGGTGGGTACGTGCCGTGGATGGGGTGTCTTTTGAGCTTAAAGAAGCAGAGACACTTGCGTTAGTGGGCGAGTCAGGGTGTGGAAAAACGACGGCAGGAAAATCGATTGTACAGCTTATTGCGCCTACCTCGGGAAGAGTAGTTTTTCTAGAAAATGATTTAACAGGCTTATCAGCTAGAAAAATGAGACCCTATCGATCGGATTTGCAAATGATTTTTCAAGATCCTTTTTCATCCATGGATCCCAGGTTAAGAATAGGAGAGATTATAGAAGAGGGTATGATTGCTTTAAAAGTAGGGTCTAATGCGCAGGAGCGTCAAGATCGCATTGATGTTTTATTATCTGGGGTAGGATTATCTGTGGATTGTAAATATCGATATCCTCATGAATTTTCAGGCGGGCAAAGACAACGTATTGCCATTGCGCGTGCATTAGCGGTTGGGCCCAAAGTGATTGTATGTGATGAACCTACAAGTGCACTGGATGTTTCGGTGCAGGCACAGATTTTAAATTTACTTAAAGCGTTGCAAAAAGAATTTGATATTGCTTATTTATTTATCACCCATGATATTAGTGTCGTAAAATATATTGCTAATACTGTTATGGTGATGTATTTAGGAAAAGTGGTTGAACAAGGGCCTTGTGAAACCGTTTTGAGCAATCCTAAGCATCCCTATACTCAGAGTTTAGTCGCTTGTCTACCCAGTGTAGAATCGTTAGGACAAACCCACATATCGCTTCCTAAAGCAGAGATAGCCTCTCATAGTAATCCACCCCCTGGATGTCATTTTTCCCCCAGATGCCCCTTTGCTATGCCGCGTTGTTTTCAGACTTATCCTGATAATTATACAGTCGGCCCTGAGCATAAAACAAAATGTTATTTATACGAACCATTAGTGTAATGGCACTTTAAAAATTTGTAAAATCTGATAGTATTATAGATAACAAAGTTAATTAACTAAAAAATATATTAGGGGTGCGATATGTCAAGACAAGACAAAAAACTAAATGCATTGTATCGTGCTGCCAAAGAAGGGGCTCTAGAGACCGTTGAACTGTTAATTAAACAGGGCGTAAAAATAGAGGCACATACTAAGAGTCAGAGTCCACTCGATATTGCATCAGAAACAGGGCATTATTTTGTGGTAGAAATTTTATTAAAGCATGCAAAAGCGCAAGGTGTTATGGAAGTTTATAATCTACATACAGCGCTTCTTAGCGCAGTACTAGGGGGGCATCATAATATTGTTAAATTACTATTACATGAAGGGGTTAATTTGGAACATATTCCTAAGGGAAAATTTAATGTGTTCCATGGTGCAGCAAGTAAAGGTGATGTTTTTATGTTAGAAACATTATTAAATGCTCCAGGCGGGAAAAAATGGATAGATGCACATTATTTAGAAGATGGAATTGAAAAAAGTCCACTGTATGTTGCGGCAGAAAATGAGCATAGTGCAGCTGTAGAATTATTATTACATTATGGCGCAGTAGCGCATCAGAAAAAGCGAAGCGGGATAGGTTCTGCGTGAAACTAAAATAGAATATACTATGAAAATGGCAGCCATATTTAATAACCATTACTGTGATCGTATAGCGACCTGCGTAATTCCTTATATTTATTATAATATATAAGCCATTTTTTCGATCTTACAGTGTAGAGCAAGTTTTTTAACTTCTAGTTTTGCACGATATATTGTAGGGGCCGGTCACCGTGCCGGCCCAGTATGGGTATTTGCAATAACCCTGTTGATAACAGAATAATGTCCATATCTATACTGGGCTGGCACGGTGATCCGCCCCTACGCTAGATCGAATCAAACTTACATCCTTCTGTGCAGCTAAATGCCTCTCCCTTTTCTCAAGGGAGAAAACTTTGTCGCTACGCGACGGTGTTGTTTTCGGCTTTTACCGGGACCTAAAAACAAGCAACCTGCTGTGACGAGCCAATAGCTTTCTTTCTCAAAAGGAATTACCCCTGTCGCTATACGACCACGGTAATGCTTATTAAATATCGCTGCGCTATGCTTGCGATATTGCCATATCCATATAGATTATGGTTTTATTTTGAAGGGTAGGTGAAGGGTTAAGAAATATCTTCTATATCTTCTTCTAAAGAGACAGGCTCCTCTGCGGAGTCGTTATTCTCCATAAGATCTTCAAAATTATTTACTTCGCTATACGGAACTCGTACTCTAAAAGGGCCATTAGGGTGGGTAATGGATTGTCGTAATCCTGCATTAAGGCGTCGTAATTCTTTTTCATTTACCCCGACCAAATTAGCTGCGTCACTTAATTTTATAGAACGATTGAGTTTAATATGCGTAAAATAGGGCTTATTAGGAATAACTGGTAAGGAAATATTATATTTATTGGGTTCTTTTATAATGCTAATAAGGGCTAAAAATTTAGGAACATATTCTTTGGTTTCTTTGGGCAGTTCTAAATCCCAAAAACGCGTGGGTTTTTTAGCCGCTTTATTTTTTTTGATAGCGCGTAAAACGCGATTTTCACCAGAATTATAAGCCGCTAACACTAAGAGCCAATCCCTTTGAAATAATTCACCTAAATAATATAAATGATTTAAGGCTCCGGTGGTAGATGCATCTAAATCACGGGTTCCTTGAAACCAAGAATCTTGTTTTAGACCCAATACTCTTCCTGTGGCGGGCATAATTTGCCATAATCCTTCTGCACCTGCTCTACTGGTAGTATGGGGATCAAACTTACTTTCAATCATAGGTAAAAGCGCCATTTCAATGGGGAGGCCTCTTTTTTCTAGCGCTTCCACAATATGGTAAAGATAAGGTTCTCCGTTGCTTTTTAAGTCTTTGAAGTAGTTAGGGGAGCGTATCATAGTCTGAATGTGTTTTTGGATGCGGTGATCCGTTTTTGAGTAATTTATTTTAAATTGGGGGCACATTCGCACCCAAAGACCGCTATGTAGCGGACTGGTATATAAATTTGAGTTATTATTGTGGCTAGTTCCAGAGCCACCTAATCCCCAATGTAATTTGGTTTGTAGCGGAGACTTAGTACCAGCCATGCTAGAATGAAATAAACCAAATGATATGATGATGAGACCCATTAATAAGTTAAAAGGTTTACTTATTAGTGTTTTTTTATTTTGTTTTATGTACATTCTGTTATTCTAACATGATTTATTTATAAATAGAACCCAAAAAAGGAAGCGAAATAACTTGCTATGAATAAGACATCATGGTACACCACTGATGCAGGAATGCTCTTATTAGAAACTGAAAAAAAAAAATTAGCGCAGGTTTTGCCAAATTTATATGGTTATTATTTACTACAAGTGGCACCTTCAGAATTTACAAGTTGTATCACTTCTAGTGTAATATTAAACTGCTTTAATACGAATACTGATTTTATTGCTAAAGATGAGGCTTTACCCATTTTAAATGATTCTATTGATCTCATTGTTTTAAATCATACGTTAGAGCAATCGGCTACGGGGTATCACCCTCATAAAATATTAAGAGAAGCGTATAGAGCATTAATTCCAGGAGGTCATATAGTGATTACCGGTATTAATCCATTGAGTTATTGGGGATGTAAATTATTCATGTTCGATTTTAAAACTAAATTAGTGCGCCTTAGCACATTAAAAGATTGGCTATCTTTATTAGATTTTGAGTTAGTTCCAACCTCTGTTTTTTCTTGTAAATCATTTTTTGAATCTATTTATATAGTGGTTGCAGTAAAACGCGTTATTCCTTTAACTTTGGTTAAACCCATTTGGTCTACACCTCAAGTTGACTGGGCCCAGGGAGAAGAACTTTCTTGACAACTCAAATTGAAATATTTACAGATGGAGCTTGTAGTGGTAATCCAGGTCCAGGAGGGTGGGGCGTGGTGTTGCGTTGGGGCGATACAGTCAAATATCTAAACGGAGCAGAAAAGCATACCACGAATAATAGAATGGAATTAATGGCCGCTATTATGGGATTACGTGCTTTAAAGCGTAATTGTGAGGTTGCGCTTACCACTGATTCAAAATACGTTCAAAAGGGTATTACAGAATGGATTCATAATTGGCGAAAGCGCAATTGGAAAACGGCAGCCAATAAGCCCGTTAAAAATGATGATTTGTGGAAATTATTAGCAATAGAGATCGAAAATCATGAGGTCACTTGGCATTGGATTAAAGGCCATTCTGGGCATGTAGAAAATGAAAAAGCAGATGAATTAGCAAGAGAGGCTATTAAAAAATTATGAGACAAGTGATATTAGATACGGAAACTACGGGTTTATCATTTAAAGATGGGCATCGTGTAATTGAAATTGGGTGTCTGGAAATGATATCAAGACGCTTAACCGGCAAAGTATTTCATACCTATCTTAATCCAGGAAGAGAGATAGATACAGGTGCTATGCGCGTGCATGGTATTACCAATGCTTTTGTACAAAATCAACCAAAATTTGAAGCCATTGAGCAAGAATTTAAAGACTTTATTAACGGTGCAGAGCTGGTGATTCATAATGCCCCTTTTGACGTTGGTTTTTTGGATAATGAATTTATTGTCACGAAAAATGAATGGAAAACGCTTACTCAATATTGCACTATTTTAGATACTTTATCGATGGCTAGAAAAATGCATCCAGGGCAGAAAAATAATTTAGATGCTTTATGCAAACGTTATTCTATTAATAATATGCATCGAACGCTGCATGGCGCATTACTAGATTCAGAAATTTTAGCAGAATTGTATTTAGCGATGACTGGAGGACAGACGGTTTTTGATCTTGCTTTAGAAAGTGCAGGTACTACCGAGTTAGAAGTCACCATTGATTATAGTCAGTTACCTATTATTAAGGCATCCCAAATAGAATTAAAAGCCCATCAACAGTTTTTAATTACTCAATTAAAGAAAGGGGTTACTCAGACAGAGGTGGTTTCTTAAAAAATAAAATAAGTCCTAGGGCAATTATTAAACAAAGTGGCAGCACAGATAAAGCGACTCTAAAATCAGCGATACTGGGTAAAACCGAATTGAGATTTTTAAAATCTAATAATTTTCCAACCAAAGGCTGAAAAGCAGCGCCTCCGGCCATAATCATCATATTGGCAAAACCAATTGCTGCAATATTAGAAAATTCTGAATAGCGCAAGGCAATTAAAGTAAAACATAACAGCATATTACTCGTAAAAAAGCCGTACAAAAATAATAAGCTGCGAGTTTCCAATAGAGAGAGTGAAGGATAATATAGTATTAATAATAACGCTAAAAGTGCCAAGCTGGTCGAGGTAAACATGATAATTGTATAGTATGGTACTTTGCTTGCAAATGCGCCAATCAAAGGTCCGCCCACTCCAATACCTATAAAAATCCAGCTAATCAAGCCTGAAGCTAGTTCTTTAGAAATAGCAAAACGCGTTTGAAAAAAAGATACTCCCCATAACTCGCCAAATGTAGCAATGGGGGCTACTAAAAGACACCCATACACAGCAAGTAACCAGGTTTGTTTTTGAGTTAAGGTCTCGATGAGATCATTTAAAATAGAGCGTTTTGGTTCTTTATTTTTCAGAGTACAACCCTTAGTATGATGGGAAGTATGAGGGGAAGTATTAGGGATACAAAGCCATAAACTAATACTTAATGCCACACCCATACAGGCTAAGACATAAAAAGCTTCTCGCCACCCTAGATAGTTCACTAAACTGGCAAGAGGTTGATTTCCCAGTATGGCCCCTAGCATACCAAAAGCGTTCGTTAATCCTACAATAATAGGAAGTTGGGCCGGTGGGATCCAATTTTTAGCTAATTTTAAACAGCTTACAAAAGCAAAAGCGGAACCCGCACCAATCATTAACCGACTTAGATTAGCAGCATTGAGGTTGTGAGCGCTTGCAAATAAAAAAGTACCAATAGTGGTTAAGATACATGCAAAAGTGAGTAATCGTCCTATTCCAAAGCGATCACATAATAAGCCTGCTGGCACTTGGGTAAGTGCATAAGCATAAAAATAAAGTGCTGATAAGCTGCCTAAAGTCGCTTTGCTAAGTTCAAAGGCAGAAAATTCTAGAATTAAATTATCAACAATAACACTAGGGGAGACGCGTAGGGTAAATTCATATGTATAAAAAAATGCAGCTAATGCCCAAATTAAATAGCCTTTTATAGAGGGTGTTAAAAATTCGCGATTATGCATAGTAGTAAGCAGTCAGCAAAGAGCCTATAATACCATAATAATTTTAATTATTAGTTTTAATTATTAGTTTGAATATTATTTTTTACAAAACTAAGTTAGTTGATGGATTTTATTTTATGACGCAGCGTATTTTAAGTATTGAAACCGGAACGGAATTTTGCTCTATTGCTTTATCGCAAGATGAGCAGATTATGAGTCGATTTATTGGAGTGCCAAGGCAGCATAGTCTTTCTATTTTACCGATGATTGATGCGCTATTAGCGGAGGCACAAGTGAGTTTAAAAATGCTAGATGCTATTGCAGTAGGAAAGGGGCCAGGAAGCTTTACGGGGGTGCGCTTAGGAATTAGTGTTGCACAAGGTTTATGTTTTGGTTTAGATCTTCCATGTATCCCGATTTCTAGCTTAGAGATATTAGCGTATGGTGCTAAAGAAGAAGCACACAAGCGAGGTATTACTTTGTTAGTCCCAGTAATGGATGCACGTATGAAGGAAGTCTATGTTGGTGCTTATAAGTTAGAAGAGAATCGATTAATTGGATTAATAGAAGATAGCGTTGCAAAACCCCATGAAATAAAAAAAATTATTTTTCAACACCAAGATAGTCAAGATAGTATTGCAATTGGAACGGGTTGGCATGAATATGAAAAAGAATTGATGGAATCAACAGGGCTGCATCCTGTATTAATTTTCCCGCAAGCAACCCCACAAGCTCAGGATTTAGCAAAATTGGCCGCCATAGCGATGAAAGAAGGTCGAGTGTGCAAGCCTCAAGAGTGTATTCCGGCTTATTGCCGAAATAAAGTTACTTTTTAACTGCATCACCGCGCTAAGAGCGCGGTTGGCAATGACGGAGTCGAGTAATATTACTTATCTTGGTTTTCAAGATCATCGGTAATAAATTCTTTTGATATAATCACGGGTTGATGATGGCTGGTTTTTTTCATATCAGTATGATGTTTTGATTGAACCTGTTTTAAAGGTTCACTAGCTTTATAGTTTTCAGGGGTTTCATCAACACCGCTGATAAAATTAGCTTGTATATCGTTGTCTGATAATTTAGTAAAACCAGTTTTATTTCTGCGTGTATCACAAACAGGCGCACTAGGAATCGCACACACGGCTGAAGTTGTTTTTTGAAGTGGTGGCGTTGCTGATGCTGAGGCTGATGCAGGAGTCGGTGAGGGGGGTGGTACTACTGACGATGATTGCACACCCTCTGAGGTTTTAGCCTGCATTTTTTGTATATTTTCCGGATGGCTTGCAGATTGACGTAATGGCCTGGTAGGGGTTCTGTGTTTAGCAGCGACAGGTTTTTGTTCTCTGGTTTGCGCATTGGTATTTATATTGACATGCGTTGGCTGCTGCTCTGCCGGTTTTACTGCTTTAATATCTATTATTTCTGTTTCAGACTCATGTGTTTTTTTACGATGATCATTGGTATTGCGATGCTGATCATTTTTCTGAGGCTGATTTTTGCGAGCCGGCTGGTTTGGAGTGGGAGCCGTGTTGGTACGTCGGTCTTGTTGGCGCGGCGCATTAGGGCGAGTACGAGAAGCTTCAGGGTGCTCTGTGCGAGCATTGCGATGCGCTTGTGGTCTTCGGGCTTCTTTTTCTCTGGTTTCTCTAGAAGCAACAGCAGCAAGAGCAGTTTCTGTTTTGGGGTTTGCACCAAAGATGGCTGCCCAAATTCGACTGATAATGCTAGTATTGCTTGAAACTTGTTTAGTAGACGAGCCAAAAATGGCAACCCACATACGCTGCATAATGCCCGGTTCTTGTGAACCCTGGTATGGACGAGACAGGGGTGCTGACATTTGAGTTGTCGGTTTAAGAGGCGGCAGTCCAGCAGGAAGGCGTTTATGAGACGGAAGATTTTCTTCTGTTTTTATTGGTTTTTTTGTGAGTTGATAGCTGCTTTCGCCTTCTTTGAAGGCGAGTTCTTCATGACGTAAACGCGTAATTTCATAATGAGGGGTTAAAAAATCAGGGTTTGGCAGTATTATAATGCTAATTTTATGCAAGTTTTCAAGCGTAATCAAAGCATCTCGTTTTTCATTAATTAAAAAGGTAGCCACGTCGATAGGTACTTGTATGCGCAATTGTGCAACACTGTCCTTGAGGCTCTCTTCTTCAATCACTCTCATTAAAGCCAATGCTAATGAGGGTACACTGCGAATAGTGCCTTGGCCTTCACATCGAGGGCAGCTAATTTGAGTGGAATCGCCTAATGAAGGACGTAATCGTTGGCGAGACATTTCTAATAAACCAAAATTAGATAAACGTCCCATGCGAGTGCGTGCTCGATCGGTTTTTAATTCTTCTCTAAGTAAATTTTCAACTGTCCGTTGATTCTTAAAGGAGGTCATGTCGATAAAATCGATGACAATCAGGCCACCCAAATCTCTTAAACGTAATTGACGCGCAATTTCTTTTGCTGCCGCCAAATTGGTTTTAAAAGCAGTTTCTTCAATATCTCCCCCTTCAGTTGCTTTAGAAGAGTTGACATCAATAGCCACGAGCGCTTCTGTTCGGTCAATAACAATAGAGCCCCCATTGGGTAAAGAAATAAGACGACGATGGGCCGATTCAATTTGTTCTTCAATTTTGTAACGGCTAAAAAGAGAAACTTTAGGATCATCATAAAATTTTAGTTGTTTCACAAAATCTGGACGAACCCGAGCAATATGCTCATGCGCATGATCAAAAGCTTCACGCGTATCGATTATTATTTCACTAATATCAGGTCGCAAATAATCGCGTAGTGCACGAATAATCACATCGCTTTCTTGATAAATGAGGCAAGGACCCGTGCGTTGTTGAGCAGCTTCTTGAATGGCACGCCATTGGGTAAGTAAAACATCTAGATCCCATTGGAGCTCCTCAGCTGAGCGACCCACGCCTGCGGTTCGGATAATAACACTCATTCCTTCAGGAAGTTTTAGTTCGTTAATGGCATCTTTTAATTCTTCTCGTTCTTCGCCTTCTACTCGACGAGAGACTCCGCCTTTTTTAGGGCTATTAGGCATTAAAACGACATAACATCCGGCCAGACTAATAAAAGTGGTTAGCGCAGCCCCTTTATTGCCACGTTCTTCTTTTTCGACTTGAACGATAATGGATTGACCTTGTTTTAAAACGTCTCGGATATGAGGGCGAGCTTTAGTAGTTTGATAATCTGGTTTATAAAATTCTCGATTTACTTCTTTAAAGGCTAAAAAGCAATGTCTGCTGAAGTCTTCACCACATTCTATAAACCCTGCATCTAGGCTCGCTTCTAAACGAGCGATTTTAGCAAGATAAATATTGCCTTTATGTTGATTATGGTCCATCACTTCGCGATCTAAATTATAAATTTCTTGCCCTTCTATTAGGGCTACACGCAATTCTTCTTTTTGCGTTGCATTGATTAGCATTTTTTTTATAGGTTTTGTAGGTAAATCATTATTTCTTTGGTTGTTAGACATAGCATTCCAGTTTATGTTAGGTTTTGTATTAGTTGTTTATCTAAATAATTTCAATCTAAAAGAGTTTAGTTTGCATATATATTAACAGTTTTTTGAGGTCTAAACTAGTTATCAAGGTTTTAATTACTACAAAAAATAATTTAGTACAAGACCTTAGGTGAATCATGGTTTCTTTGGTTATAATGGGTGATGAATATAAAATCTACCCCAAAATTGCCAAAATTTATTCCTCAATCCACTTCTAAACCCACTGCTAAACCTAGTGTGGAGTTCGTTACTATTTATTCTAATGATGCAGATCAGCGTATTGATAATTATTTAGTTAAGAAACTTAAGGGCGTTCCAAAAAGCCATATATATCGTATTATTCGAAAAGGAGAGGTGCGAGTCAATAAAGGTCGTATTTCAGTAAGTTACAAACTTAAAGAAGGCGATATAGTGCGGGTTCCCCCTATTCGACAAGCTGAAAAAACCATTGTGAGTCCTGAAGATTTATCCCGGTTAAGTCAATTTGTATGTCTTAAAAAACGGGTTATTTATGAGGATAGTAATTTACTAGTGATCAATAAACCTGCCGGTCTGGCAGTACATGGAGGCAGTGGTGTACAGCTAGGGCTTATCGAAGCACTCAGAGCACAAAGATCGCCTCATGATTATTTGGAGTTAGTTCATAGGTTAGATCGCGAAACTTCAGGATGCTTATTAATTGCTAAAAAACGTTCTATGTTGAAAAGTTTGCATCAGATGTTAAGGGATGGTCAAATAGAAAAAACGTATCTTACTTTTTTAGAAGGGCACTGGGAAGGACCCAAACGCGTAGATGCGCCTTTACAAAAAAATCATTTACAATCAGGCGAGCGTATGGTGAGTGTTGATCCTAACGGAAAACCAGCTCAAACTGATTTTAGTTTGATTGCTCGTTCAGATTTAGGAACGCTTATGGAGGCTAAACCGATTACAGGACGTACCCATCAAATTCGGGTGCATGCTAAATTTATGGGGCATAGTGTTGCAGCTGATGAAAAATATAGCACGAAAGAGTTTAATAGCTTAGTTAAAGAAAAAGGGCTCTCAAGATTGTTCTTGCATGCGCGTCAATTAAAATTTAAAATGCCAGCAACGCAAGAGTTAGTGACGCTTACAGCAGAGTTAGACGAAGATTTAAAATATTTTTTAAAAAATATTAATATTAATATAACAGGAGACGATTTATGCAAGATTCAATAGATGCGAATAAAACTTTGGAAACCGTTTTGCTTGCATCCATTACAGAACAACGCCGTTCTCGACGTTGGGGTATATTTTTTAAAATATTAATCTTTGGATATATATTTGCTTTAGTAGGATACTATTTAGTAGGAAATTATAACAATAAGGGTACGGTACTTAAAGATCATGTTGCTTTAATCGATTTAGAGGGCACGATTGCAGCCGGAAAAGATGCAGATGCCGATACAGTTATAACAGGATTACGGAATGCTTTTGAAGCAGAGCATGCTAAAGCCGTTATTTTAAGAATTAATTCACCCGGTGGCAGCCCAGTGCAATCTGCTTATATTTATGATGAAATTAAACGTCTTAGAAAATTATATCCTGAGAAAAAATTATATTCTGTTATTTCAGATATAGGTGCTTCTGGTGGGTATTACATTGCTGCTGCTGGAGATTTTGTTTATGCTAATGGATCATCCATTGTAGGCAGTATTGGGGTTTTAATGCCTAATCTAGGGGCAGTAGGGGCTATTCAAAAATTAGGATTAGAAAATCGTACTCTCACTGCAGGGACTAATAAAGATTTTATGGATCCTTTTAAAGCGCGCAATCCGGTGCAAGAAGCTTTTGCTCAAAAAATGTTAGCTAATGTTCATGCGCAATTTATTCAAGCGGTAAAAAATGGTCGAGGATCTCGATTAAAAAATGATCCCGATATTTTTAGTGGGTTATTTTGGTCTGGAGAGCAGGCTTTACAGTTAGGACTGGTGGATGGTTTGGCCAGTGCGAGTTATGTTGCCAGAGAGATTGTTAAAATTGATGAAATTGTTGATTATACGGTAGCAGATAGCATACTGGATAAATTAAGCCACCGTATGGGGGCGGCGTTTTCTAAAGAGTTAGTCGCTAGTTTAGGTTTAAAATCATATAGTTTTCAATAAGATATACTGCTCTAATAAACTGAGGCATTAGAAATAACGCCTCAGTTCTCTTCATCTATGTAACTCAACCGTATTTATAATAATTTTGTGATATACTCAAATTAATTGTTAGTTAATTAACTTTTATAGGTGTATTATGACCTCTTTTACCTATGAGTATACCGTTGAAAATACAGCTGCTTCTAAACTGGAGGCAGACTCAGTGGAAGCTAAAGTGAACGATCCGGAAAAGGTTGCCAAGGACACACTGCCATATGATTTAGCACGAGGTTTTCAAGTTGAAGGATATCTTTTTAATAATAAAGATCCCACTGAAGTAAAGAACGTTATACAAGCATTTCAAGTAGGAACGGATACGTATCAACAAGTGCTCATGAGTGAGTCTCAAGGTCTTTTAAAAGAGTCTGCGATGTTAGTGGGTGGAGGTATGCTCAGACGAAAGTTTGATGTGCTACTTTACGCGCCATTGCCTAATGGGAAATACCCTAAACCTCAACAAAATCAGATATATGTAAGAAGAGTTCCAAATAATGAAAATAAGCTTGAATATATTTACATGGATCCTAATCATTCAAATAAAGTGCTCGGCGCGACCATTAATGAAATTACGCTGCCACCAGGTGTATTAACATACAATGCAATAGAGGTTTTAAAAAACGATATTTTAGAAAAAATTTATATGGCAAACAACATAACACATTATTCTGATAATATTACTATACTAGGCTCTGAAATCACTTATAGTAAATTTGCAAAAGGAGAAAAGGATTCGATAACCCTGAGTGGTTCTACTCTACTGTATGGCTATCAAAATCATAAAACTGAGACATTTTTGTATAAACCTGTTGGGCAGCCTCTACAGGAACTTTCAATTGAAAAAAATAAAAATTTTTTTGAAGCCATAGAAAAGGTAATGACTACATTTAACGATGAAGAATTTTCAAAGACTGGAAAGCCTCGCCCTCTTGTTGTTGAATATGCGCAAGATGATGAGACGATGAAATCAATATCTATAGAGCCTGTTTTGTTATTAGAGAATCAAAGTATTTTACACAAAGGGAGTCCTCGGCCTGATAACAAGATGAAAATAACGACTAACGATCCAGATTCTAATATATTATTCATTCATAATGCTAATTTTAATGAGCAATCAAAAATATATTTTGATCAAGTTAAGCAATTAGATCAGATGGTGACTGAAGCTACAAAAATACAAGATTCAGTTCAAAAGTGGAGGGGTCGTTTAGGCTCTTTTTTAGGGGAATTAATCGGAGGGCAAAAGAAGCTGGATAAAATTATGGATAGGATTAAAGGGTCCTTAACAGATGATTTTTTGAATAATACAAAAGATCAAAGAACATTTTCAATGTTATATAATTTGCCACTGGGAGATAAACAACAGGCAGTGGTAAATGCTGAACAGGTTATGCTATATCCACCCCCTTATCCGCCCCTTATTGTGCCGACAAATCAACCTGGCAAAAACCAACTTGATTTTCCGGTATCAACAGGGCCAGCAGGTATTGCTCCTGGGCAGGAGCCAAAACAGGAGCAGGCGCAAGGTCGTCTTAAACCCTAAGCCTTAATTAAGCTTTATTGCCTCGTTTACGTTCATTTTCTTTTAAAAATTTCTTACGTAAACGAATAGATTTAGGAGTGACTTCGACTAATTCATCGTCATTAATAAATTCTAAGGCTTGTTCTAAAGATTGGATAATCGGAGGAGAGCATACTGTCGCTTCATCGGTTCCAGATGCACGCATATTGGTTAATGCTTTACCTTTAATAACATTCACATCTAAATCATTATCCCGACTGTGAATACCCACTATCATGCCTTCATAGACTTCCGCTTGAGGCCCGATAAACATACGGCCACGTGCTTGAAGATTAAATAACGCAAAACCAGCTGCTTTTCCGGGAGCATTAGCAATTAATACCCCATTTTTACGTTGTACATTAGCATCGGCTTTAAATACATCATATTTGTCAAAAACATGGGTCATTAACCCAGTACCAGAAGTAATAGACTGGAATTCTCCTTGAAAGCCAATAAGGCCTCTTGAAGGAATCATATAATCTAGGCGTACTCGACCTTTAGAGTCAGGGATCATGTCTTTGAGATCCCCTTTACGCGATCCCAATTGCTCCATCACTGCACCTTGATGTTGTTCTTCAATATCTACAGTCAGACGTTCATAAGGTTCCATTCTCACGCCATCGATTTCTTTTTCAATCACATACGGTTTAGAAAGCGCAAGTTCATAGCCTTCGCGTCGCATGGTTTCAATTAAAATAGATAAATGTAGCTCGCCTCGACCTGATACTTTAAATCGGTTTGGATCTTGGGTATCTTCTACTTTAAGTGCGACATTATGTAATAATTCTTTAGTCAAACGGTCTTTAATCTGACGCGAAGTTACAAATTTACCTTCTTTACCAGCAAAAGGAGAATCATTTACTTGGAAAACCATACTCACAGTGGGTTCATCCACAGTTAAAGCAGGAAGCGCTTCGACTTGTGCTTTATCGCAAATAGTATCAGAGATAAACAAGGGATCGATACCAGTAATTGCAATAATATCACCTGGTTTCCCTTCTGGAATTTCAATCCGTTCTAATCCTAAGTGACCTAATACTTGTAATACACGTCCAGGACGTGTGTTACCATCTTTATCAATTACCACCACAGGGGAATTTGTTTTAATGGAGCCTCTATAGATACGTCCAATTCCAATAGTTCCTACGTAGTTAGAATAAGCTATAGAGCTTATTTGCATTTGAAAAGGACCATCTACATCGCATTCAGGAGGAGGGACTTTAGCAATCACTAAATCTAGTAAAGGCTCCATACTGGTACCTGGTTCATTTAAATCAAGAGTTGAATACCCTAAAAGAGCAGAAGCATAGATAATTGGAAAATCCAGTTGCTCATCCGTAGCCCCTAAATTGTCAAATAATTCAAATACCTGATCAACCACCCAATCCGGTCTAGCACCTGGTCTGTCAATTTTATTAATAACGACAATAGGGTTTAGGCCCTTATCAAAAGCTTTTTGAGTCACAAAGCGAGTTTGAGGCATGGGGCCATCTACAGCATCTACCACTAGAAGCACGGAGCTTACCATAGATAAAATACGTTCTACTTCACCACCAAAGTCAGCATGGCCTGGGGTATCTACAATATTAATTGTATGTCCTTTCCAGTGGAGCGCTGTATTTTTAGCTAAAATAGTAATGCCTCGTTCTTTTTCGAGATCATTGGAGTCCATTACCCGAGTCCCTTCTTCTTTTCTAGGATCGAAGGTTCCGGATGCGCTCAAAAGTTTATCAACTAAAGTGGTTTTACCATGATCAACGTGTGCGATAATGGCAATATTGCGTATAGGTTGTGATTTTAATTCTGACAAGGTTAGGTTACTCCAATGTTTATACTCCATAGTCTAACCTCTAGTGAGATAAATAACAAGAGATAATGGGTAGATTGATGCAAGATTTATAGCCAAAAGGTGATAATACAATATTTATGTATTATTAAGGATTTGATATCTGGATGAAATTATGTTATAATTTAATTTTCAAACTTAAAGACTTTTTAAGTCAAGTTATTTTGACAACATTGAAACTATTTTGTTAGAATAAGCCCTAAGTAAGTATTACAAGTTAATAGAAGTTTTTAATTTTTCAGGAGTAAGTTATGCCCCGCAAGAGAAGCAAGAATAAAAATTCAAAGCAGCCTTCAACAGAGGCTACTACAGACGTATCTTCATTAGACTCATCTAGTGATAACGCCGACTCAGAACATAAGTATAGTAGGTCCTCAGAAAAGCAAAGTAACTCTGAATATGAGTTATATGAGTTCTGCTACGAGGGCGACGAGGGCGACGAGGGCGACGAGGGCGACGAGGGCGACGAGGGCGATGACGAATATGAGGACGACGAAGTAGATAATAATGAGGCTGTGCTTCATAACGCACTGGTATTGGGGCTAGTCGAACGTTTGCAGGCGTTTAACGTAGAGCAGGCTTTAGTAGAGCAGGCTTTATCTAAACCGAAAGATGCAAGTCATAAGCATCTGATCAAAACGATTCAATGGCTCAAGAGGGCTCTTTTATCTGAGTTAAAAAATCATAAAAAAGCTAATTTGATAAAATTAAAAGGATTACAAGCTTGGTTTGAAGAGACAATCTCTAGCCTGCTAGAGAAGAAAATCCCTAGCCTGCTGCTAGAAAGAGAATATGAAGACGTATCATCAGAAAACGAAAAAAAATTGAAGGATGAATTGCAGGATCTATTAAAAAAGATTAAATTTTATGATGTATGTACAGCTCAAAAGGCATCGCCGCAGGCAAGACAGATGAGTGTATTGAAAAGCACACCACTAGTTCCGCCTACATCTAACAAAAAACCTGAAAAAGAAACACCCGAAAACTTTTTTGAGCGTATAAAACAGGAAACTAAAAACACTAGAGGAGCAGAGTATACTAAAATCGAAGAGAAGACAATAACGGTTACTTTGAAGGATTCTTCAGATTATTATACAGTAACCCCTGATGAAGTACATAGTAATACAGTCATATATACTCCTAGTAAACCTAAGGATGCAGTCTTAGCTGCTATGTGTGAAGACGCGCTAAAAGTAGCTAAAGATGGACAAATTTTTACTATTTCACAAGGGACGCAAGCTGAGAAAGATGCCTTGGAGAAAGAGCTTAGAAGAGCAATTGCTGTTCATCAGAACAAACTAGGCAACCAATCATTAACTTTTGTTATTAAAAGGGGTACTTCAGAAGAAGTAATCCGTTTTACAAACAAACCGAGTCAATCTAGCGCTGCGAAAAAACGAGAAACTCCTCTAGCAGGACAGACTGCTAAAACGGAAACTGATGCTGAAAAAAAAGAGATAGAAGAACGAGCAGCGGCTCTTACTGCCGTTGCAGCTGTAAAGGCTGAAGAGTTAGAACAGAAGAAAAAAGCAGCGGCTGCACTGCAAGCAAGACAAGAGACAGCAGCGAAAGAGGAGCAGGAACTCAAAACATTTAAAACTTCGTTTGAAGCTTATGTGACACAAGAACAAGCAGCAGTGTCTCATGGTACTACGCCCAATCTGAGAATCGAGCCTGCTGAGCTATCTCAAAAAAAGATAGAGGTTATAATTGAGGTAATAGAAGCTAAAAATAGCAATATGTTGGTTAATGGTTTTCCGGTAGGGAAATTGGTTGATATAAGTCGTATGGCAAATAATTGCTTACCTAATGTGATGGTGCGTGCGGCTATATTTAAGCACTGGGATAAGCTCGCTCCTACTATGCCTGGGAGCATACTCGCTAGGTTTGAAAAATTTTATAATGATGATACCCATAAGTATAATGATTTGACTACAGCTGATTTAAAAGCGTTGTACGATGGGTTAGCGCCAGAAGATCAAGAAAAAATCTTTGGTCCTGTTATACGTCTGGATATGGCAGAGCGTCTTGGTGGTAGTCCTGGGCAGAATCACATAAACGACTTTATGGCAGACTACACTACCATTGTAGGAGAGGAGGACCAGATCAAGAATTTTGATACTTGGGATCTACGCCATAAAAAGAGTGCGGAGCCGGCATCGCAGCACTGCTCTGAAAGAGCACAAAAGATCAAGAAATCCGAAGAAAAGAAATCTAAACACCCATTATACAAACTCTATACTTTATACAAACAGGTGCAAGATGCGGGCGGCGTATCTGCTTCGAAAACACTTAAACAAGACTTTGTGTCAGAATATTATAAGTGCTTCGGTAATTCTAAAAACAACATGACCACCCCAGCTTATGTGTTACTACGATATGCGAGTTTTCTTGAGTTTAATGTGATTATCTATGATAATGCGTTTCAGTGTACAACAGGCACGCCTTGGACCTTGGATACTGATGATAAGACTATCACTTTGTATAATCGCAAGGCTAACCATTGGGAATATGTTCGTGGTGCTGACGAGCCCCCCGAACCAGCTATAAAAAAGCAATTATTACAACACTTAACTTTGGAGGCTTATTCTATAATGTCGCCGGAGGATTATTTAAGTTGTTTACGTACTGCTATTGATAGCGCTGTACAGCAGAATCGAGAGGCCCAAAACAACTCTTCTAGTAGCAGTAGCAGTAGAAGGCCAGGCCGGTAAAACCTAAATAAATTAATAGAAGAGAGTAGTTATGCCCAAACAACAGCAAGAAGATATAAAATCAAAGTCTTGGTTTTTTAAGATTAAAGCTAAATTTTCAGCCTTTTTTACAGAGCTGAAAGCTGCTTTTTCTAAATTTTTTACTTTCCTTGATGAGGATGAGGATGAGGATGAGGATGAGGATGAGGTAGGAGATGTTGTAGCGTCATCTACGGCTGGTAAAGCTGTAGTAACTGCAGCTACAACTGCAGCTTCAGCTTATCAAGAAGAATGTAATCAAGCTGTCATAGAGGCTGTGCCGGGAACTAATTTTACAGTCTCTGAAGCTGAGTTGGATAGTTTAGAGGATGAGACTTCCATATGTCGAGACGCTTATCAAGCTCTACAACAACCGCTAGTTGCTGCTTACATCAAGAATGATGGTTTATCTGATCAAGATGCCAGAGTCAAGGCTGGTAACTTTCTTGAAAACTCTAAAGAAAAACTTGCTTTCACTCAAGCATCGAAAGCACCAAAGATATTAAAATACAAGCATATAAAAGCTTTTACGGAGGCAATAAATAAACATGGTAAGGGAAAATTCCTTAGATTAAATGGTTTTTGTTTAGAGCGTCTTCAAGACGTAGGCGGAATTAACAATAATTGTGGTGCGAATGTGATGCTGCATGTTTTTCTTGAAAATTGGGATCACCTGAATTTCCAAGACAAACATACGAAATCTCTTTGTAGAGATTTACTCAGAGCGGCTCGAAAAAACAACGCAACAGTAAACATTAATACAATTCCAGAATTGAAAGAGTATATTGATTCTTTTAGTTTTACTGAGCAAGAAACAATTTTCACCCCTGCAGTTCGAATGAATCTTGGAAAAACTCTTCAGCGTTCAAAAGATTATTTTAAATATTGGGTAGAACAGGGAGCGCTAGCGCCGTTACAGCCGCATCTTCTTAGAGATGAAAAAGCAAGAAACCGTTCTCATCGAAGTGATTTGGCTTGGGATCGGGTGTTTTTTGGAAGTCCAGAATATCATTCATATTATCCATATCGTTTGACATCTCCTACAACAATGGCTGATGAAGCATTAGCAGCTTTAAATAAAAAGACTACTATCAATCCATCTGATTCCGATAAAGAAAAAATGAAGAAAGAAATAGAGGATAAAAGGAAAGAAGCGCAACTAGAAAAAGAAGATTTAGAAAAAGCATTGTTGAAGAATCGTTATGATCGATTAGGTGATGAACACAACGCTATGGAGATTTCCGAAGATGAGTTGAATCACTATGCTCGTATTATGGGTATCAATTTGAACGTCTATACCAAGAATAGGTCCATCATTACTCCACGAGTATTGCCTGATGATCCTAATCATAATCTTATACAAGTAAATATAGTGAATCTGAGTGGTTACCACTGGATGTATCAGCGTAATCGCGACTATCCAGCAGATGGTCCGGCTCCCATTGTACCTCCTAATAAGAAGGGTACAGGACCTAAGGTGCCGCCTCCAGCCAAACCTAAAAACGACCAAGCTTCATCTTCAGCTTCACCAGCTAAATCTAGCCTTCAG
Source organism: Coxiellaceae bacterium (assembly GCA_947478905.1). GTDB lineage: Bacteria > Pseudomonadota > Gammaproteobacteria > Berkiellales > Berkiellaceae > CANJXG01. The sequence continues at coordinate 12,117 of CANJXG010000012.1, read as the reverse complement.
AAATAAGCAAGATTAAACTGGTGTAGTTTGAATTACTTCACTGATTATCCAGCCATCTTGTAAACGGGTGGCTAAACGATCTCCTATTTGAATGTTTTTAACAGACGATATGACTGCATTGGTATGTTGATGATGGGTAATAGAGTATCCTCGTCCCAGTGTGGCAAAAGGGTTCACGGTGCCTAAAGCATAGGCTAATTGTTTAAATTGATTCGTTCTATCTTGTAATACACTATGCATTGCCCATTGCAAGCGTTGTATAACAGTGTCTAATTGTTGACGCATATTATTTAAATTTTGCGCAGGAGACATTAAACGTTTTTCTAAGTAATCTACTTTTTGAGACCAAAATTGAAGGGCTCTTAACATACTTTGAGATAAACGCGTTTCCCAATTGATAAATTGTTTTATTAAAATACTTTGATCAGGACTGAGCGTTTCGGCTGCAGCAGAAGGGGTAGGAGCTCTATAGTCTGCCACTAAATCAGCTATAGTGAGATCCGTTTCATGGCCTACCCCACTGACAATAGCTAAATTACTGCTAAAAATCGCTCGAGCTACTACTTCTTCATTAAAAGGCCACAGATCTTCCAAGGAGCCGCCCCCTCTTGATAAAATTAATACCTCACATAAATTATGTTTATTAGCGAGTTTAATGGCACCTACAATATCTGCAGCCGCTGCTTGACCTTGCACTTGGCAAGGATAAATGTATAGCTCCGCAGCAGGGTAGCGTCTATTTAATACTGAAATAATATCGCGAATCGCAGCACCTGTGGGCGAAGTAATAATGCCTATGCGCCTTGGAAATTCAGGTAGCGGTTTTTTAGCCTCTAAACTAAATAACCCTTCTTGAGATAATTTATTTTTTAAAAGCTCAAAAGCTTGTCTGAGCTTTCCTTCCCCACTTGCTTTAAGATCTTCGACTATTAATTGGTAGTCCCCTCTATCTGGATACAGGCTCACTTTGGCTAAAACACACACTTCTAAACCATCACTGGGTTTAAAATTCACTTTAAAGTTGGCACCTTTAAACATAGCGCATTTAACCTGGGCTTGATTATCTTTAAGTGTAAAATACCAATGCCCAGAAGCTGGACAGCTAAGATTAGAGAGCTCGCCTTTTACCCAGATCCTGCCAAAAGTAGATTCTAAAAGGGTACGTGTTTCTAAATTAAGCTCAGAAACGGAATACAGATGCGTATGAGAGAGTGAAGTGGAATACATGAGTTTTATTGATGAATTAGTTATGAAATAATAAGCAATTTTGAGTATAATATCTAATTATTTCATAAATGGCAAAGAAACTAGAGTAGTGACGGAGTAGGTATGGTAGACATGGGTATGGATATGTTTTGGATGGAGCGCGCGCTCATACAAGCTAAAAGAGCAGCCAGTATAGGAGAGGTGCCTGTAGGCGGCTTATTGGTGCATAACAACCGTCTTATTGCTTCAGGACATAATCAGTCTATTCAAGATCACGATCCCAGTGCACATGCCGAAGTAGTGATTTTAAGAAAAGCCGGTCAGGTAATTGAAAATTATCGTTTTGTAGATATGACTTTATATGTGACCTTGGAACCCTGCATCATGTGTACAGGCGTGTTAATTCATGCCCGTATTAAACGTTTGGTTTTTGGTGCAACCGATCCAAAGGCCGGTGCTATTTGTAGTATTTGTAAGTTACTTGAACACCCTAAATTGAATCATCAGATAGAAGTCACTCCTGGTATTTTGTCAGATGCTTGCGGATGTTTATTATCTGATTTTTTCAAATCTCGTCGAAAGTCTCATTTTAGACTTGACCGCACCCTAGAAAAACAGTAGATTGCGATTATTATCGTTTTAATTTTTATCTTTTTGGAGAGACTAATGAGAAATTTAACTAAAATTGGGTTTTTGACTATAACACTGTTATCCAGTAGTGCTTGGGCAGATACCGCCACTGCTGTAGGCCTTTCAGGGAAGCAAAATCCAATGAGCCAGTTTATTCTTTTAGGCTTATTTATGGTGTTTTTATATTTTATGATTATTCGTCCTCAAACTAAGCGAGCCAAAGAGCATAAAGCTTTAATTGAATCTGTTGCTAAAGAAGATGAAGTGGTGACAACAGGGGGATTGATTGGTAAGGTGATTAAGGTTGGCGATCATTTTTTAACGCTTGAAATTAGTCAAGGCGTTGAAGTACATGTTCAAAAAGGAATGGTTGCTTCTTCTTTACCTAAAGGTACTATAAAAGCGATATGAATCAATACCCCTTATGGAAATATATACTCTTAAGTTTTGTTTTGGTGTTGGCATGTATTTATGCGCTGCCTAATTTATATGGGGAAGATCCCGCGGTTCAGATTTCACCGGTAGTTTCTCAAACTCAATTGATTGCTGATTTAAAAAAAGCGGGTATTGGCTATAAATCTATAGAACTGCAATCGGATAATAATCTTTTACTTCGATTTTCAGATACAACGCAACAAATTAAAGCAAAAGATTGGATTAAATCCAAATTAGGGGATGAGTATACGGTTGCTTTAAATTTAGCCCCTGCAACGCCAAAGTGGCTCAGTTTTTTGGGTGCCAAACCTATGAAATTGGGCTTAGATTTGCGCGGCGGTGTACACTTTCTTATGGAAGTAGATATGCATTCGACTTTTGAGCGTCGAATGGAAGGCATTTTGAATGACATTCGCACCGATCTGCGTGATCAAAAATTGCGCTATGTAAGTGCTCGCATAGTATCTACCGATAAGAGGATACAGCTTATTTTTGCGGATAAAGAACAAGCAGACAGTGCTTATAAACTGATCAAAAAACAGCAAGAAGGGGTAGAGATTAAACGCGCACAGATTGCTGATAATTATGAGATTACGATTCAGTTATCTCCTGTGTTGGAGCAAGAAATTAGCAACACTACGGTCGATCAAACTTTAGTGACGCTTCGAAATCGTATCAATGAATTAGGCGTGGCTGAAGCGGTTGCACAAAGACAAGGTTTAAATCATATAGTTATAGAACTACCCGGTATTCAAGATACCGCCAGAGCCAAAGAAATTTTAGGCAAAACGGCAACGCTTGAATTTTTAATGCAAGATGATGAGCACGATGTGCAAGAAGCACTCAATGGGCGCATCCCACCCGGTTCAAAATTGGTTTATGATCAATTTTCGCATCCGGCTTTATTGAAAAAGCGCCTTATTTTAGCCGGTGACTCTATTAGCGGAGCAACGGTTTCTGCTTCGGAGGATGGCAGGCCGGCAGTAAGTGTTCGAGTGAGTGGGGCTGGTTTGGGTGTGTTTAAAAAAGTCACTCGAGAAAATGTTGGCAAACAAATGGCTGTAGTTTTTATAGAAACTAAAGTAGATGAAACCACTAAAAAACCGCGTATAAAAGAAACTTTAGTGAGCCTAGCAAGAATTAATAGCGCCTTAGGGAGTAGTTTTCAAATTACGGGTTTAAATGTAACCCAGGCTCAAGATTTAGCGCTGTATTTAAGAGCAGGCGCTTTACCTGCTACCATTTCAATTGTTGAAGAGCGTACGGTAGGCCCAAGTCTGGGGCAGGAAAATATTCACTTAGGAATGATGTCTATTATTATGGGCTTAAGTTTAGTGATTATCGTAATGTTATTGTACTACAGCGTATTTGGATTAATAGCAGATATAGCTCTGTGTTTTAATGTAGTCTTATTATTGTCTATTTTATCATTAATTGGTGCTACCCTGACTTTACCGGGTATTGCGGGCATCGTGTTAACCGTAGGTATGGCAGTAGATGCGAATATTCTTATTTTTGAACGTATTCGAGAAGAATTACGCAATGGTATGTCTGCTCAAGGGGCTATTCAAAGTGGTTTTGAGCGCGCTTTTTCAACCATTTTAGATTCTAATCTGACCACTTTAATCGTAGGTTTGGTTCTATTTAGTATTGGATCAGGTCCAGTGCGTGGGTTTGCGGTCACTTTAAGTATTGGAATTATAACTTCTATGTTTACAGCAATTACGATTACCCGTGCCATGGTCAATTTAGTCTATGGTGGGTACCAGGGGCGCACCCCGCAAAAATTAAGGATAGGAATTTAATAACATGGAATTATTTCACAACATTCCGCATATTCATTTTATGAATAAACGCCATATTATGGCAGCTTTATCCACTTTTGCTTTTGCCTTATCTATATTTTTTATTTTGACCAAAGGCATTAATTTTGGCCTAGATTTTACAGGCGGCACGCAATTAGAGCTGGCTTTTTCTAAAAGTTATGACACCCAACAGTTACATCAGATTTTAGAAGCAGGCGGCTTTAAAAATGCAAAAATTACTAATTTTGGGAGCTCTAAAGATGTTTTAATACGATTGATTAATCGTAGCACTGATTCTCAATTAGAATTAGGAAAAAAACTATTAAAGTTATTACAAAATATCGATCCCAAATTAGAACTTAAAAGAATTGAATTTGTTGGATCAGAAGTTGGGGATTATTTAATAGAGCAGGGCATGTTGGCGATGGCCGTCTCTTTTTTAGCTATCATGCTATATGTTGCATTGCGTTTTGAGTATAGATTTTCTGTAAGTGCGGTCATTGCATTATTACATGATCCCATTCTCATTTTAGGAATTTTTGCTGCCTTACAAATAGAATTTGATTTGGCTACTTTGGCAGCTATATTAGCAGTTATTGGATATTCATTGAATGATACGATTGTGGTTTTTGATAGGGTACGAGAAAATTTTAGAAAAATTCGTAAAGGCACTGCAGCTGAAATTATGGATTTATCGATTAATCAGACACTCTCTAGAACGATTATGACTTCGGTTTTAACCTTATTAGTAGTGCTTGCTTTATTTTTCTTTGGTGGTGAAACTTTACATGGATTCTCAACGGCTTTGATCATTGGTATTGTGGTGGGAACCTATTCTTCTATCTTTATTGCAGGGGCTTTGGCGATTACTATGGGGCTTAGCAAAAATGATTTAGTAGTGATTACTAAGAAAGAATCAGAGGAATTACCCTAATAATAGGGGCCAGTTAAAGAAGGTGACTGGCCCCCTCATATTTATTCTTGAAAATGCTCATTCATTATTTTTAATAGGGCTGAGTATATTTTAGGATTAGTAGCCAATACATTACCAGATTCTAGAAAATCTTCATTTCCTTTCAAGTCCGTAATTAATCCACCTGCTTCTCTAACCATTAAACTCCCTGCAGACATATCCCAAATTTTTACTCCATATTGGAAACATCCATCGAGTCGCCCCGCCGCAACATAGGCTAAATCAAGCGCAGAAGATCCCGCATTTCTCACGCCTGAACAAGCTGGATAAAGTGATTTAAACAAATCAAAAAACTTAGTCAAAGTGGCTAACTCTTGAGATTGAATGGTACTTCCTAAAAGTGCTTTCCCAAGATGCGCTGTACTACTAACACGTAAACGACGATTATTAAGTTGTACACCTCGACCACGAGAGGCGGTGAATAATTCACCTTTTAAAGGATCAAAAATAACTCCGTGTTCGATCCGATTATTTTGCATAATTCCGATTGAAATACAAAACTGCGGATAGCCATGAATGAAATTTTTAGTGCCATCGAGAGGATCGATAATCCACGTTACTTCAGATGGAGGGGCATTGGCAACCTCTAAGAATCCACTTTCTTCAGCTAAGATAGTATGATGGGGGTAGGCTTTTCGAATTATATAAATAATTTCTTGTTCACAAGATTTATCTATTTGAGTAACATAATCATTAATCCCTTTTTGTTCAACTTGAATTGTATCTAACTGATCAACAGCTTGTAATATAATATTTCCGGCTTTGCGTGCTGCGGTTACAGCAATATTGAGTAAAGGGTGCATAACTGTTCATTCCTATTTTGATTATGGGTCATTATACTGCATAATATACAGCATGTATAACAGAATACGTATTATTTTAAGTCATCCATCCCATCCAGGCAATATTGGATCAACCGCCAGAGCTATGAAAACCATGGGCTTTCATAACCTAGTGCTTATTCATCCTAAAGAATTCCCTTCAGGCACCGCTTCTGCTTTGGCTGCAGGGGCTACGGATGTCTTAGATCAAGCTAAGGTTTATGACTCGCTAGAGTCAGGTTTGGCAGATTGTCATTTTATTGTGGCATTAAGTGCTAGAGAGCGCACCCTTGCTTTGCCTGTGGTGAGCCCCAGATTAGGGGTTCAAAAAATAAAATCTATTTTGGAAAGTTCAAATGCCAATATTGGTTTGTTATTTGGAACAGAAAGTACTGGATTAAGTAATCATGAATTAAAAGCAGCCCATCTTCATATTAATATTCCAAGTAACCCAGAGTATAGTTCTTTAAATCTATCCCAGGCAGTTCAATTACTGACTTATGAATTAAGAGTGATGCTATTAGAGCTCGAAGGCAAAACAGATTCTAAAATTGATAAGCGAGAAGCACCTTTAGCCTCTCGGGAAAAATTATATGGTTTTTATGAGCACTTAGAAGGGTTTTTACAAGAAATTCAATTTTTAAATCCCAATCAACCCCGGCGTTTAATGGCGAGATTACAACGGTTATATGCACGGGCTGAGCTCGATGAGCAAGATATTAATATTTTACGAGGAATGCTTACGACTATACAGCGAAGGTTGAAAATTCAAAGTTAAAGTTGGAGTTTTCATTTTTTTTTTTAGAAAATAGGGTATCTTTATAAGATGCAAAGACCAAAATATTTAAAAAAAATTCAGCAATATTTTAGAAATCACCCTGTAGTGGCTATTTTAGGTCCGAGGCAGTGTGGCAAAACGACTTTGGCGAGAATGTATTCTGATACTCCTCTTGCTCATGCAAATTATTTTGATTTAGATAATCCGCTTGATTTAGCAAGGCTCAGTCAGCCTATGTTAGCTTTGAACCCTTTGCAGGGGTTAATTATCATTGATGAAGTCCAAAATAGCCCTGATTTATTCTCTATAATTCGAGTGCTTGTAGATCAAATAGGGGATTATACTACCAATAAAAAACAATTTTTGATCCTAGGGAGTGCTTCTCGAGAATTATTACGGCAATCGTCAGAGACTTTGGCAGGTAGAATAGCTTATATTGAACTTCCTCCCTTTAGTTTCGAAGAAACGGGCAATATGAATGATCTTTGGCTCAGAGGAGGATTTCCTAAATCTTATTTAGCGCAAACCTTATCAGATAGTGTCCAATGGCGTGAATTTTATATTACTACTTTTTTAGAACAAGATATTCCTCGATTAGGAATTAATATTCCACCTCAAACCTTAAGACGTTTTTGGAGTATGATAGCGCATTATCATGCAAATATTTTAAATACGAGTGAATTAGCCAGAGCTTTTGGGGTCTCAGATACGACTATTCGTCGATATTTAGATATTTTAACTGGCACCTTTATGATTCGGCAATTGCAGCCCTGGTTTGTTAATATATCTAAGCGACAAGTAAAAGCTCCAAAAATTTATTTTAGAGACAGCGGTCTGTTTCATTCTTTAATTCATACGCAAGATTTAGCCAGTTTACAAAAACATCCTAAAGTGGGTGCTTCTTGGGAAGGATTTGCTCTAGAAGAAATTATCAGAGGATTAGATGCGAAGCAGCACGAAGTCTTTTTCTGGGCTACACATTCAGGTGCGGAACTTGATTTGTTAATTATTCGTCAAAATAAAAAATATGGATTTGAATTTAAATATTCTGATGCCCCCACGATGTCTAAATCACTGATCACCAGCCTGGAAGATTTAGAGCTTGATCAATTATTTATTATTTATCCTGGCGAAAAAGAGTATAAGCTTCATGAAAAAATTATAGTAACGAGCCTAAAAAATTGTTTTACTCATATTAAAACCACTGATCTGTGAAAACTTGACAAATTGTATCAACATTGTGTATACTTAACTATAGAAGGTAATTTAGCGTTACTACTGGAGACAGGAATATGAAAGTGCAAGCAAAAATTCAAAAATGGGGCAATAGTCTAGCAATACGAATTGCGGGGGTAATCCGTGATATTCCTGATTTTCAAGAGGGAATGCTCATTGATATTGATGTTTCAGAAGAAGGGCTTAATATTCGGAAATTACAAGCTAAAAAGAAATTAATATTACCTTTTAATGAAGCGGAGTTATTAGTAGGTATGACGCCCCTTAATGCGCATGCGAATTTATTAAGTCCTCTTTTAAAAGGTGAATATTGAAACCTTATATTCCAAAAAGAAATGATATAGTTTGGCTAGATTTTGAGCCTACTAAAGGAAAGGAAATAGGAAAATATCGTCCAGCCTTTGTTTTATCCTCTGAAGCTTACAATCAAAAATCTGGTCTGATTATTTGCTGCCCCATTAGCACTAGTGCACGAGGCATGCCTACAGAAGTGCACATTGATAATATCGATAATAAGCAATCTGTGATAGCTACTCATTTGATTCAAACATTATCCTGGAAAGAGCGAAAAATAAAGTTTATTACCCAAGCAGAATCTGGAATACTCGAAGCAGTATTGTACCGGATTATTCCGCTACTGGGAATCGATAAAATTATGGAAAATTTATAATAGAGTGTGATTAACTTTTGGAAAAAAATATAAAACATGAATAATTTATTATTAACCGATTCGCATTGCCATTTACATTTATTAGATTTAACCCCCGATAATGGCCAAATAGAGCCTGTTTTAGCACGGGCTAAGGCCAATAATGTGCATTATATGCTGTGTGTAGCCACTGAATTATCTCAAACGCAAACGCTTAAAAATTATGCCGATAATTATCCGGATTCTAATATTTCTTTTTCAGTAGGAATACATCCTAATCATGCACCCGGTGAAATATTTTCACCAGAAGATATTCTAGAATTAACCCATCATCCTAAATTAGTTGCTATTGGTGAAACCGGATTAGACTATTTTAGATCAGAAGGAAATTTAGACTGGCAGCGCGATCGCTTTATAAGCCATATTGAGGTAGCAAAGCAAATTAAAAAGCCACTAATTGTTCATACACGCGCTGCTCAAGCCGATACCATGAGAATTTTAAAAGAAGAATCAGCGCGTGATGCAGGTGGGGTGATGCATTGCTTTACTGAAGACTGGGATATGGCTAAAAAAGCGATGGATTTAGGATTGTATATTTCATTTTCTGGGATTGTTACTTTTAAAAATGCCATTCAATTACAAGAAGTGGCAGCTAAAGTTCCCTTATCACGTTTATTAATTGAAACAGATTGCCCATATTTAGCGCCCATTCCTCATAGAGGCAAGCCTAATGAACCTGGTTTTGTATTACATGTTGCAGAGTTTTTAGCCAAATTAAGAGGTATCTCGCTTGAAGAGATAGCACAAGTGAGCACGCAAAATTATTTAGATTTATTTAAGCCTATTTAGAAGGTTTTTTATTTTTCTTGGATTTTGCGCCCGATTTTTGAGTATTAGCTAATTGTTTTGCTTTTATACTACCCCATACTTGCTTGGTTTTATTATTAATTTTTTTATAATCTTTATGACTTTCGATAGTAGTGAGCAGATTTTTACAAATAGGTGCGCCTTGTGGATGAAACTCATAAACAGATTGTAAAAATCTGCTGAGTCTGAGTTGATTATGATCGCCAGAAGTCATGATATAGGTTTGAAAAACGTCGTTATTTTTGATAGCAATATTTTGATTACTCGCATCATAGCTTAAGCCCCAATGATTAAGAATCGCCTCAATAGAGTGATCAAATTGCATTTTCCCAGTGGAAGTATTCGTTGTTTGTAAATATGTACGAATCTCATTTATATTATCATCAGTTACGACCATATCTGTATTTTGAAACATAGATATTGTTCTAATTGGAAAAGCGAGTTGTACCCAGTCATGATTGTCTTCACGTTGTTTATCATTGGATTTTACTAAAGAATCCACTGAAGTGATTTTAGAGCTTTGATCAGCTATAGAATTCTTATCATAAAATAGTAATATTTTCCAGCAATCGGGCCATTGTGTTTTTAAAGAAAGGTTTGGTTTTGGTAAAGATTTAGAGTTAGGAGCAGGTTTAATATGGGAATTATCAATTTTTTTTGGTTTTGATGGTTTTGAGGGTTTTTTTATTTTTATCTTGGGTTGTTTTTTTAATAGTTGATACCCCAGCAAAGCGGTAATAGGCATTACAGTAATAAGTATTAATATTAAAGCTAATGCTTGTGCGGCAGCAGTTGCTCCAGAGAGCCCCAAAGCGGTAAGGGCAAACTGAACAGGAGTAGATGCAAAAATAGAGCTCGAAGTAATGTATGCTGTTATGATGGTAATAAAACTCATAGTATTTTTTAGGATATTTTAATTTTAAGTTAAGTAACGCAAGTTGCCATATTTTATATTGTTTTTCGTCTCATGACAACTTAATAATCTCTCAGCAATTCCCGGAGATCTAAAAAACCAAGTTAAAAATAGCATGTTAGGTGCAATTACAAAAAAAATCTCGTAAACTATACCCTGCATTTCTTATATGTGAGTTAGTTATGGGGTTTATTAGAAAGTATTTATCAGCAGATGGGTTAATAAAAACCATCCAAGCAACGTTAGAACGAGAAAAATTTAAAGTATCTAAAAACTTAGAATATAGCTGGCAAGACTGTATCATGTCTGCCTTGGCTATATTTGCTGTAAAGCTGCCTTCTTTGCTGCAATTTGAAAAACTCAAATCATCCGAACCTTGGGTTCGACGCACCTTAAGAACATTTTATGGCGTCAGTAAAGCGCCCAGTGATACCACTTTAAGAGAGCGCCTGGATACGATTCAGCCTAGCCAATTAAGACGCGGATTTAAGGGCCTGTCAAAAAATAACTTTTCTTTTTCAAAATGATCCGTTACCATCTATGTGTGGTACTACACGAAATAAATAAACTCAAGAAAAAATTATCATCAATATTGCCACTGCTCAATGAGAAGCAAAAACGACGTCTTGTTGGTGCAGAAGCTGTTGCCATAGGCCGAGGTGGAATCAAGATTTCATGTGATATTACGGGCATAAGCTGCCCTACCATTCGAAAAGGAATCAGCGAATTGGGCTCCCAAGCTAGATATGATGATAGGGTATGTATTCAGGGTGGTGGACGTAAAAAAACCATAGATCAAAGTCCCGAAATTAAAGAATTACTTGAAGAGATCATTGAGCCAGAAACGAGAGGAGATCCTGAATCGCCTTTAAGATGGACATGTAAAAGTGTTAGAAATATTGCTGAACTTCTTAATGAAGAAGGCTATGGTGTAAGCTACCAAACGGTGGCGTCAATTTTACATGAACTTGAATTTAGTCTTCAGGGCAATAAAAAAACTAAAGAAGGAGATGACCACCCAGACAGGGATCAGCAATTTAAATATATAAGCAAAGCAGCAAAATATTTTTTGAACAACAAAAATCCTGTTATTTCAGTTGACACTAAGAAAAAAGAACTTGTTGGAAATTATAAAAACCCTGGTAGGGAATGGCAAGCTAAAGGGAAGCCAAAAGAAGTCAACGGGCATGATTGTCCTAACCCAAAAGTTTCCAAGGCAATTCCATATGGCATCTATGATATCGGCGATAATAAAGGATGGGTTAATGTCGGCATTACATCCGATACCGCCGAATTTGCCGTTGAAAGTATTAGACAGTGGTGGAAGAAAATGGGTAAAAAAAGATATCCAAAATCAAAAACACTACTGATTTGTGCAGATGGTGGCGGAAGCAATGGGTATCGATCACGCCTTTGGAAAGTTGAGCTTCAAAAGCTTGCTGATTCTGAGAAAATATTAATATCAGTTTGTCATTTTCCGCCAGGCACAAGCAAGTAGAATAAAATAGAACATAGATTATTTTCATTTATTAGTATAAACTGGCGAGGTAAGCCTTTACTAACATATCAGACAATTATAAGCTTAATTGCGTCAACAACGATAAAAACAGGGTTGACTGTGAAGGCGAGACTAGATAAAAAAATATACAAAAAAGTGGCCTTGTTGCATAAAAAAACCACAAGGTGACATTCTAACTTCTTGATTCGTACCCATATCTTATATTAAATTATTGTTTGCAAAATCAAATAATAAGGGATAATAGGTATGGCAAAGGAAGTAAAATATCAACCTTGCGATTGGAGT
>CANJXG010000011.1 GCA_947478905.1 Coxiellaceae bacterium | reverse complement strand
GTAGCTGTTTTTGAAATTGCAATAAAGAAGAATCCTGAAAATACATGCATGCGAGCCCGCTCATTAATGCATCATGGATGTTGACCATTACTTTGGATAATTGTCGTGTATCGGGTATTTTTCGAAAAAAAGAAGAAATGCTTTCACGAATACTGTTAAAGCTCAGTTTTTTAGTTGCCATTCTTGATCCTTGAATCTATCTAAAATCAGGTCGATTTTAACAGATTCAGGGCAATTACACTAAAGCTGTTCACCTGGCTAGCTTGCTTTGTGATTTAGAAAAATAAATATTCACCGAGAACTGCTGTTACCAAGCTTATCATTCACTGGAACATTAGAAAATAATCCTGCGATACAGCAAAATCTAGAAAATACAAAAAATAAAAAGGATCGAAAATATAAAAAATATACAACTTACGGAAAATACAGAAAATAATTGAATTCTTTATAAGCTAAACAACAAAACATTAATGATTTTATTATTTTTTAATATTAAAACTTGTCATCTATGCCAATTTTTGGCTATTGTATACTTATAGGCTCTAGTAAAAGTAACAAATGATATGTTATCAAACTGAGACTATGTTTATAACTTATATGCGAAAATTAATTAATTTTTTAGGAGCAAGGAATCATGAGAATAGGTTTATTATTAGCAGCTGGTGCAGCTGCTCTATTAGCAACAGGTTGTTCTTCAATTTGTGGAACATGTTGCGAAGAAGCGCCTGCAAAATGTTGTGAAAAAAGTTCTTGCAAAGGAATGGATTGCTGCAAAAGCAAAAAAGTAAAAAAAGACGAGTGCTGTAACTAAGCGCTGCTCTTCTTTAATATCCCGGGCTCTCCCGGGATATTTGTATTTTTTTTTGATACTTTTTTTGATACTTTTTTTGATACTATAGAAATACTTTGAAAATACATCACCTTCCTTTTTTAGGCTTTGGCCTTGGTTTAAGAACTCCACATTATCAAACTATATTAGATACCCATCCACCAGTAGATTGGTTTGAAATTATTACAGAGAACTATTTAGTTCCTGGTGGAAAACCACATTATTATTTATCTCAAATTAAAGAACGCTATCCTATTGTAATGCATGGGGTTTCTCTATCCATCGGGTCCTGTGATCCTATTGATTTTAATTATTTGCAACAAGTAAAAGATCTTGCCAAACATGTTAATGCACATTGGATTTCTGATCACCTCTGTTGGACAGGTGCCCATGGCACTTCTTTACATGATCTTCTACCTTTGCCTTATACTCAAGAAACGATTGACCATGTTGTATCTCGTATAAAACAAGTTCAAAATTTTTTAGAACGTCCTCTTCTTATAGAAAATGTATCTAGTTATATTACCTATACAAGCTCAACATTGACTGAATGGGATTTTTATAGAACCATTGTCGAAGAAGCAAATAGTTTAATGCTGCTCGATATTAATAATATATATGTTAGTAGTTTTAATCATAATTTTAATCCTATGGATTATTTAAAAGGGATACCTAAAAATAGAGTTCAACAATTTCATTTGGCGGGGCATTTAAATGAGGGGGATTATATTATTGATACCCATGATCATGATGTCATTCAACCTGTATGGGATTTATATGTAGAAGCGCTTAAACGCTTTGGTCAGGTTTCTACCATGATTGAAAGAGATGCTAACATTCCTCCTTTAGAAATCGTTTTAAAAGAATTAGAACAAGCAAAAAAACTCGCTTTGCAAACCTATGAGGTCACGCCAGCCTGTGTCTAAATTAAATAGTTTACAAACACAAATTCACAACCATATACTAAGTGATACGCTAGAAGCACATCCAGAAATAATAGGCCATTTAGAAATATATTATCATGGCTATCGTTTACGCTTATTAGAAGCACTAACCATGGACTACCCTCAATGCGAAGCTTTAATGGAGCGCTTATTCGGTGAAAATGCATTTGAGCAGGCGGGTTTAGAATACCTTAAGCAATACCCTTCTCATCATTTTTCTGTTCGATATTTTGGACACTCTTTTGCTAAATTTTTGGCTCAAAACAAGCCTTATTCTAACCATCCCTATTTACATGAATTAGCCGATTTTGAATGGTCTATTCTTTTTTGTTTAGATGCAGCAGATGCAAATACGTTAGATATCAATACTTTAAAAATGGTTCCCGCAGAACAATGGGGAGATTTACTTTTCAGCGTGCATCCTAGTGTGCAATATAAAATATACCAATGCGATATCACTGCTCTTTGGAAAAACATAGAACCTCTCCCTCAAAACAAGACTGCCATTGCGTGTCTTTTTTGGCGAAAAAATATGGGTAGCTTTTTTGAAATATTACCACCGGCCCACCAAATATTTTATAAAAGCATTCTGTGTGGAAAAAACTTTGGCGATATATGTGAAAATTTACTAGCCATTATGCCAGAAGATCAATATGATATGGTACCCGCAACCGCGGTAGGCATTTTACAATACTGGATTGAACAAGGGGTTATTACTCAAGCTAGCACCAATCCAAATTAAATTCATTTGCTTTTAAAATACTCTCGAATCCGGGAAAAGGACGCACGGCATATTCAGGATTAAAAAAATCATCTAACGCGATCAATTGACCAGAATCGATAATATGATTATCTAGAACATCTGACATTTCTAATTTATTATAATATTTCATCTCAAAACCTGCCTCTTTAAATAAAGTTAACAACTCGGGTTTGGCTGTTTTTAAAACTTTATCAAATGTAGCATGAACATCTTTTTTATAGGGATCTTGCATTAAGATACTCACGATATATTGAGCTTGCTCATATTCTCCAGGAATAATATTTTTTCCTGTAAATAAACTAGTATGATTCAAGACTAACATATCTCTTAGCGCTTCAATACCCAAACCAGGATCATGGTTAAAATAATTCTTAAGATGTACCAAAGTTTGATATGCATCCCATGTCAAATAATTTTCATGGGCCAGTAATTTAGCAACCTGATTTTGGCATCCTTGATTTAAAAAATCAAGATAAAGTAAAGCCTCAACGGCAGGTTCATGGCTTTGCCAAGCACAATTCCCATAAGTCTGATCAGGCTGCCATAAACCTTCTACTTTATCCAAAGCTAATTGATATTTAAAAGCCAGCTCTAAATCAATTTGCTTCGTATTATTCAATATAGAATATATTAATTCAGAAGTTACGTTATTCGGGTTATGGATTTTATAAATATTAGCCCCAGATGATAACGTATGAAAACGCATACCACAATTTGCTACTATAAAATAGTCATGAATGGGATCTAATATAATATTTACAAAATGTCCATCCCACCCTGTGGGTAATAATAAAGTTTGCCCTTGACTATATAAATTATAAGCATCTTGAGAATTTGCAAATATGCCCGATTCTTTACTATATAAAGAAGCATTATTATAAATCACGGCTAAAGATTCAAAAGCAACGCGCACTGTTGAGAGCTCATTAGCTTGTAATTTATTGTGAATATATTCTTCAATTATTTTTAATGCCATTGGCGTTGTAAAACTGCCCCAATGCCCCTCTGCTGTAATTTTACTCCAATATACACTCTGATCTGGTGTATGATACATTAAGGTATAATTACCATGCACTGGTAGCACATGAAAAACGGATTTAGCATCCAAATAGGTTTGGTAAGCACTATCACGTGCATTAATTTTATTGAGTTCAGATATAATCATATCATATCGATCTTTACTAGCAACTTGGCTTGCCACTACTTCCATTAAAATGGTTGCTGGCATTCCTGTCACCTCTGAATTTTTTCTATTTTCACTACTTGGAAATTCAAGTAATGCTAATTCTCGGGTATTAACAATAGCAACAAAGGTTTGCAAAGCTGCATTAAATTGATTAGACAATTTAGTATTATCACAATTTAGAGCCAAAGTCCAGACCATCCCAAAAGCAACATTATATAAATAAGCCATCTCAACTACATTGAGTTTATCTAACACATGCCCTTGTGTAATTAATACCTCTACCACGGCTGCTCGACTTTCCATAACCGCTAAATCTAAAGCATTTAAATTAAATTTATAGCCCTCTAAAGCGAAAACATCTGCTCCTTTAGCGATCAAAAAACTCACTACCTCTGCTTGGCCACTCACTGCAGCAACTTGTAAAGGCGTTAAATTTAACTCATCTCGTTGCTCAATTAAAAAACCTGTTTTAAGTAACTCTTGAATAGTTGTAATATCCCCCATGGCTGCTGCAACATGCATAGGATAAGAAGTTATCTTTTTAGGCTGAGATTGCATTGAGGAGATAAAAGGCCCAGTAAAGACTATAGGCGGGTCTATATATTCAGTATGAATTGCTTCTAATAACACGCTAGGCCTTAACTCTGCTATTTTTTGCAAATAACGATCGAACTCAAAAAAATTATCAGTGTTTAACATAAAGCTCCACTACAATTTAAATTAATTAAACTAAGTTATTATTTTAAATTGTAGCGTATATTAAGTTAAAGCGCTTCGAGTTGCTGCAAACAAAATCCATCTAATAAACTCGCTGAATCAAAGTGCACTGGCTGATTTTCAATCCAAGGATGATATCTATCCATATCTATAGGCTCAGGGTGGTCAAAAACATCGTCAAAACTAAATGGTAAATCTACTGATTTGAATAAATCGATTAGTTCAGGTTTTGCTTGGGGCAATTCCCAGAAACAATCTTCATAATCAGAACGGTATTGATCAGTAGCTAAAATATCTACTAAATATTTCGCTTGTTGATATTCTTGGAAATCAATCCCCTCTTGGCTCTCGCTAAATAAACTTGGATGATAATCTATTAAAATATCCAATACACTGTGAATATCTAATGTAGGATTATGATCAAAATACATTTGTAAACAATGAAAATGCTCATAGGCTTCCCACCCTAAATAATGTTCATGAGCCAATAATTTTGCAGCTACCTTATCTGAGCCTTCATTTAAAAAATGAATATACAGTAAGGCCTCTATGGTCGGGTTATGACTGTATACAGCACAATTACCATATTGTTGTTCAGGATGCTCTAAAAAATCTACTTTATCTAAAGCAAGTTTATATCTATAGGTAAGCTCTAAATCAACTTGATCTGTATTATTTAGTATATTAAAAATCAATTGAGGGGTTACATTATCGGGATTATGAATTTTATAAACATACGCACCGCTACCAAAATTTTCATATCGTTCTCCGGAATTGGCTACAATAAAATATTCATGAATTGGATCTAAAACGACATTCACAGCATGTCCTTCCCAACCCGTAGCCAATAAAAGCGTCTGGCCATTATTATATAAATTATAGGCTAATTGTGCATTTTCAAAAATACCTTGTTCTTTACTAAATACAATTCCTTGATGATAAATTTCACTCAGATCCGTAAAAGCCCCCAAAGCTAAAGGCTCATTTTCTGTTAAGCTGTTTTGATAAAAATCAATCTGATCAGATATAAAAGGCGTTGAAAAACAAGCCATAAAACCTTCAGGACTCATAAAGTACTCATACTGCTGCCCTTGGGGAGTTTCATATAAAACCGTACAATAAAGCCTGTTTATAGGAAATACATGTAATAAACATCTAGTATCTACATACGTTTGGTAGCAAGAGTCTTGTATAGTAAACTCCATAATTTTAGACATTATCTGATCATAAATTTCTCGGCTGGGCGCATATCTGGTTAACGCTTCTAAGCTCACTAACACCGGTATAGTAGGATCTGAAAATAGGTCGTAAAATTCATCATGGCTTGCAAAATCAAGCAAAGGCAGTTGTTCACTATTCATTAATATAAAAAATACATCTAATGCATTTTGCAATAATTGCGGATCACTATTGGGCTGTTGCATCAAGAAAAATACATGTTCTAAACTATATAATAATGGAAAAAATAACTCACTAGGAGGAAGTAAATCTCCTTTTTTTTGTACTTCAATAAGCATATTAACAATATCAGGATGTCCTTGCCAAACTGCCAAATGTAATGCGGAAAAATTCTGATCATAGCCATCTTGTGCAAGTACATCCGCCCCTTTAGCAATAAGCAGCTTTACTGCCTGCGTATGACCCGAGAGGGCAGCAATCTGTAAAGGGGTTAAATTTAAATCATCTCGGGCATCTATATCATAGTCGTTTTCAAAAGATAAGCATGTTTCTAAAGAGGCTATATCTCCTAGTGCAGCTGCAACATGGAGTGGATTGCCACGATTATTAACTATATTTTTGCTGCTCGTATTCATAGTTGCTCCCTTTACTATATTTTAACTCAATTAATTGAAGGGATAGCATATCGCACAGCCAATATTAATGCCAATTTTATTATTATTTTTATAATTTGGTTAGTTGACTTTTAGCTTTTCATTATCTATATTTAAATTAGCACTCATAATCGGTAATAGCTGTTTATTATAGGGGATATATCATGACACAACACCAAAAACACCAAAAACACCAAAAACACCAAAAACATCATCAAACAAAACAAGAACAAACATCCATGGACTCTATTGTCCAAACCATAAAAAAATTATCAAAACAAGCATGGCATGCCGCAGTAAAATTTGAAAAAACTTATGGCCCAAAATTAAAAGCACTGATTGTTTTAGGGTGGAATAATTTAATTACGTTTATTCAGATGTATTGGCCCAAAGTGAAACATGCCACGATTTCTTTTGCACATATTTATGGTCGTAAATCCAAAGAAGCTTTTATTGCCTTTAGAAAAAATTATGAGCCCAAAATTAAAGAACAAGCCACTATCTTAGGAAATAAAACTATCGATTTTGCAAAAGAACTTAAAAAAAAAATAAATAACTCATAATTGACTGGTTACCAGAGGAGACTCGATCTCTTCTTTTAACCAAAATAATAAAAGCAAACCTGGTATTGAAACGATAACAGACCAAAGAAAAAATTCAGCCCAGCCAAATGACTCGACTAAAAGGCCTGCCACGGGCCCTACATACACACGCCCTACTGCACTTAATGCGCTTAATAAGGCAAATTGCGTCGCGGTATATCGTTTATCACATAAACTCATTAGTAAAGCACAAAAAGCCGCAGTTCCTAAACCGCCTCCAAAATTTTCTAAAAATACAGCACATCCCATTACCGTATAATTTAAATCAGTCCAAATTAATCCCATATACGTCAAATTAGACACAGCTTGAATGACACCAAAAACAAATAAAGCTTTAAATAAAGCAGTCCGTGAGAGCATTACGCCTCCAACAAAAACGCCCAGCAAAGTCGCTGCTAAGCCGACGGTTTTATTAATGACTCCAACATCGAGCAATGAAAATCCAACGCCTCTTAAAAGAAAAGTCGTCGTCAAAGAACCTGCAAAGGCATCTCCTAATTTATACAAAATAACCAGTAGCAATAAAGCAATGGCATTTTTTCTATTTAAAAATTCAACAAAAGGTAAAATACAGGCTTGCTTAAAATTTAAAGGAGGCACTCCATATATTTTAGGCTCCTCACTCTTAAGGGTTGCGATAATAGCAATACTCATGCACGCTGCCATCAGTAAATAAGTAGCTTTAAATCCTAAATATTGTGCCAAAACCAGCGTTAATCCGCCCGATACCAACATCGCAATTCTATACCCGGCAACCCCCATAGCCGCACCAAGGCCTCTATCTTCTTGAGATAAAATTTCGGTTCTATAAGCATCAATAGCTATATCTTGAGTTGCAGATATAAAAGAGAGCCCTAAAGCCAAAAAAGCTAACCCTAAGGGTGCGCTACTGGGGTTAAAAAACGCGATGATAATCAAAAACAATACTAGCAAGCATTGCGTTATCAACATCCAGCTTCTACGCCGCCCCATCGGTAGAGGTGCATATCTATCTATCGCAGGTGCCCATATAAATTTATAAATATAAGGTTGTCCAACCAACCCTAAAAAACCAATGGTGACCAAACTCAGCCCTTCGACCGCATACCAAGCTTGCAATGTAGTTCCGCTTAATCCTAAAGGCATACCCGAGGCAAAGCCTAATAGCAAAATAATGAGCATCCGCTTTTGAAAGATAAGTTTTATGACTGATTTTTGGCTCATTTTAGTATAAAAATCCTGAAATTATGATTTTATGATGAGATAATATATCATGATTATAGTAAAAATGAAAATATATTTAGTTAGATAAATAAGGCAAAATTTAACATCATGGAACAGTTAATTAACTTCAATATTCTTAAAGATACGCATCACCCAGAACAACAAAAAGCCAGCTGCTTAGTCATCGCTATACTGGAAAATAAAAAACTTTCAAATACAGGTAAACAACTGGACAAAGCCAGCGCAGGTTGGATCAGTGCAGTTTTAAAAAAAGCCGATATAAAAGGTAATGTAGGGGAAACCCTTTTATTACACAATGTGCCTAATACAAAGGCCGATCGTATTTTACTTATCGGAGCTGGTAATAACACACAGTATAAAACAGTATGTGCTAGTATCAGTAGTGCACTCCTACAAAGCCATTCCACGGAAGTGGTTTTATATTTATCTGATTTTTTACCTACCTCTGAATTATACTGGCCTATTCGAGACACTATAGAAAGTATTCACCAATCTGTCTATCGATTTGATGGATTTAAAACAGAAAAATTACTCCCCCCTGCTACTTTACGATCAATTGCTTTTGCACTCTCCGATTTAAGTCCAAGCACTCAAAAATCTGCAAAAACGGCTATTGAACAAGGTTTAGCGTTGAGCCAAGCAATTATACATACCAAAAATTTAGGCAATATGCCCCCCAATCTTTGCACGCCTAGTTACCTAGCTCAGTACGCGAAAAAATTAGCGGGAAAACATACAAATATTAAAGTGACGGTCTTAGAAGAAAAAGAGATGAAAACCCTGAAAATGGGACTTTTATTGTCTGTCACCAAAGGGTCTAAAGAGCCTGCTAAATTTATCATAGCAGAATATACGGGTGAAAAAGCCAAATCTAAACCTATTGTTTTAGTTGGTAAAGGCATTACGTTTGATACGGGTGGAAACTCTTTAAAATCTAGTGCTGGAATGGTAGGTATGAAATACGATATGTGTGGTGCTGCTACCGTATTAGGGGTTATTGAATTTGCTAGCAAAATGAAACTTCCTGTTCATATTGTAGGACTCATTCCTACTTGTGAAAATATGCCCGGCGGCGATGCAACCAGACCCGATGATATCGTAAAATCTATGTCTGGTTTAACCGTTGAAATTTTAAATACAGATGCAGAAGGTAGACTAATTTTAGCCGATGCGCTCACCTATGCACAGCGCTATAACCCCAAAGTGGTTATTGATATAGCCACCTTAACGGGCGCCTGTATTGCAGCGTTAGGCTATCACGCTTCTGGCTTACTCAGCAATCATTCTGCCTTAGCACACGATCTGCTTGCAGCCGGAATACAAACCGGGGATAGAGCTTGGGAACTTCCGCTGTGGCCTGAATATGAAAAAATATTATCTAGCAAATTTGCTGATATTGCCAATGCCAATATGGGCTCAACTTCCAATGCGGGCACCATTACCGCTGCTTGTTTTTTAGCTAAATTTACTCAAAAATATCATTGGGCGCATCTGGATGTGGCGGGCACAGCCTGTTATTTTAGCGGAGAACAACAAGGCGCAACCGGCCGTCCGGTTTCATTATTAGCACAATATATTTTAAACCAGCTTAAATAAACAAACAAAAATATGCATTACTCTACAACGTATAATCCACATGAACTGGAATCTAAATGGTATGCTATCTGGGAAAAAAGCGGTGCTTTTAAACCCTTTGACAATGCACCAAATAAAACACCCTACTGTATTATGTTGCCCCCCCCCAATGTAACGGGCAGCTTACATCTGGGACATGCCTTTCAAGATACTATCATGGATTGTTTAATTCGAACGCATAGAATGCAAGGTAATAATACGCTCTGGCAAGGTGGAACGGATCATGCTGGTATCGCCACCCAAATGGTGGTTGAAAGACAATTATCCGCACAAGGACTGTCTCGTCATCAATTAGGCAGAGAGGCTTTTGTAAATAAAATTTGGCAATGGAAAGAAAAATCGGGCAATACTATTACCCAGCAAATGCGCCGGTTAGGGGCTTCTATTGATTGGTCTAGAGAGCGCTTTACTATGGATGAAGGACTCTCAGAAGCGGTTCAGGATGTGTTTATACAATTATATGATGAAGGCTTAATCTATCGCGGTAAACGGCTCGTAAATTGGGATCCCACACTCCATACCGCCGTGTCGGATTTAGAAGTAAACACCCAAGAAGAAGCTGGACATTTATGGTATATTCGTTACCCTCTTGCACAAAAAAACAATGCTACTGAATATCTGATTGTGGCTACTACGCGACCAGAAACCATGTTAGGCGATACCGCAGTCGCGGTCAATCCAAATGATGCCAGGTATCAGCATTTAATTGGTCAAAAAATTATTTTGCCTCTCACACAACGTGTGATTACTATCATTGCCGATGATTATGTAGAGCCTGATTTTGGAACGGGCTGTGTTAAAATAACCCCCGCACATGACTTTAATGATTATGAAATTGGCAAACGTCATGGATTAGCCATGATTACGGTCTTAGATTCAAATGCTCACATCAATCAAAATGCCCCTCAAATTTATCAAGGATTAGACAGATATGAAGCACGCAAACGCATTATTGAAGATCTCAAAAAATTAGATTTAGTAGAGAAAATAGAAGATTATGTAATAAAAACGCCTAGAGGGGATCGCTCTGGTGCGGTGCTTGAACCTTATTTAACCAATCAATGGTATGTTAAAACCAAGCCCCTTGCGCAAGCGGCTATTGAAGTCGTTAAAAAAGGAGAAATAAAATTTGTTCCTGAAAATTGGTCCAAAACCTATTTTGAATGGATGAATAATATCGAAGATTGGTGTATCTCAAGACAATTATGGTGGGGGCATCGTATCCCGGCTTGGTATGACAATGAGAAAAATATTTTTGTTGGAAAAACAGCTCAAGCAGTTCGTGAAAAATATGGATTAGGCATTCATCATGAATTAAAACAAGATGAGGACGTGCTGGATACCTGGTTCTCAAGTGCATTATGGCCTTTTTCAACCTTAGGGTGGCCAAAAGACACGCCAGAGCTGAATACGTTCTACCCTACTAATGTCTTAGTAACAGGGTTTGATATTATATTTTTCTGGGTAGCCCGAATGATTATGATGGGCATTAAATTTACCGGTAAAATCCCTTTTAAAACGGTTTATGTGCATGGGTTAATTCAAGATCCAGATGGCAATAAAATGTCTAAATCTAAGGGGAACATTATTGATCCGCTTGATTTAATAGATGGCATCGATCTAGAATCTTTAGTTCAAAAGCGCATTACTGGGCTCATGCAACCTGAAAAAGCAAAAGAAATTGAAGAAAACACCCGAAAACACTTTCCTGAAGGTATTCCTCAATTTGGAAGTGATGCGGTTCGTTTTACTTTATGTGCCATTGCCACCACAGGCCGGCATATTCGATATGATTTTCAGCGCACGCAAACTTACAAAAACTTTTGTAATAAAATATGGAATGCAGCGCGTTACGTTTTAATGCAAACTCAAGAGCACGACTTAGGTGCAGATCTTCATGCAAGAACTTTCAGTATTGCTGATCAATGGATTTGGTCTGAATGCCAAACCTTAAAAATGAATCTTGCCCAGCATTTATCAGAATATCGTTTTGATCTTATTGCCAGCAGTTTATATGACTTTATTTGGAATATTTATTGTGACTGGTATGTAGAGCTCTCTAAACCTATCTTAAACAGCGACGCTTTTGATAATGCTTCAAAATGTGGTACTCGCTATACTTTATTAGCTATTTTAGATGAGCTTTTAAAGCTATTACATCCTATTATGCCTTATATTACAGAAGAAATATGGCAACATATTCGTCCTTTATTAGCTCCACAACTATCTGAGTCCTCTCTTTTAATTACCCAAGCGTATCCTGTGGTTGACAAAAAGTTAATCAACCCTGCTGCAACGCACACTGTGCAATGGATTCAACAATTTATTACCGGCATTCGTAATATTCGCGGTGAAATGAATATATCTCCTTCTAAGGTATTAAGCGTGCTATGCACTCAAGGTACTGATCAAGAGAAATCTGATCTAACCCAATATACTGTTTTGCTCAAAGCCTTGGCAAAATTAGATGCTATTCGTATTTTAGAACCCAATGAAATACCTCCTATCTGTGCTACAGCCCTAGCAGGTGAGATCGAAATTTTAATTCCCATGGCCAATCTAATCGATAAAGAAGCCGAATCTAAACGTTTAACCAAAGAAATTGAAAAACTAGCCATTGAAATACAACGTTTCAAAAGCAAACTAGAGAATCAAAATTATGTGCAAAAAGCAAAACCTGAAGTGGTCTCCCTTGAGCGTGAGCGTCTAAAAGACGCTAAGTCTAAAAATGATAAGCTTCAAGTGCAGTTGGAAAAAATATTGGAATTATAAAAATTCAATCTAGTACAGATTTGAAAGTCTGCACTAGATTGAATTTAAGCCACTTTACCTGGTCTGTTTGAAGAAGAAGGAAGAAGAGAATCAGCTAAAACTGGCTGAACTGCTTTACTAGATTTTTCTGATACTGCTGCTAAAGGATCTGGTTGCTCACCTACTTTTGGCTCTGGAACTAAATCTGGATTGTCTCCTTCTTTGAGAACTGGTTTTTTACCAAAACAGTCAAGGCCTGCCTCAAAAATTAAAGCCAACACAACAGGAATAGCCAAACATATTATCTCCCAAGTAAGCGCAAGACTATCTAGAAAATTATCATGTAAGGTCGCAAGTGCTATTAACGGTAAACTTGCTATAAAAGTTAACAGTGAGAGAAACATTACATTAAAAACTACATTTAAAGTTCCTAAAGCTAAAAGCCCGGCTACTCCTCCTACACTGAATGAAACTGCAATTAAAAATAGACTTGACGCCGTAAATGTTATGCATGCTGAAATCATGCCGCTTTTCAAAGTATCCCAAAAATTGTTTTTCAATGCTCTTAATGCAAAAGCAACCTGGTTACGGTACTCAAAGCGTAATACTGCTGTCCATTTTTCAGGGCGAGCCACTTCTTTTTCTATATTTTTAAAATATCTTTTATAATTTTTACTGGAAACGGTTTGAGTAAAATAAGCAATAATTGCAGCATGTGTTTCTGCAGATACATCTTCTGGCTTACTTTTAGCTAAAAGCTCTTGAGCAGTTCCTTGAAAATGCCTAGAAAACTTTCTAGCTACCATTTTCTTTTTTGCTGGAGCCCAATCAGTGACTTCGATACGAAAAACTATATCTGAATGAATTCTAGAAGCTCTAGAAAAATAATGCTTCGAATTTAAAGACATAGCATTTACAGAATTAAAAATCCATTTTAAATCAGGATCTGATGGATCCATAAGATCAAATGCAGATTGCATTGTAGTAAAATAATAATCTATCTCGTGGGATAATTTTTGTACTAAGTACCTTGCATTATGCGTCATGTCTTCTTGTAAATTCTCTGGATTAACTATTAGGCGCACTGCATCTACAAGTTCTTGTTCACTATTTGCATCTACACAATTTTGATCTACCCAAGTTATTATCTTGTCTGCAATTTCCTCTTTTGACAAACTGGGGAAATTTTGTCTTAAATTAGTCAAAAATTCCTCAAAATTCGCAGTAGGTGTGGACACAATAGAACTAATTCATAAAAAACCTCTAAAAAATCAGTTTGTCAACGTATTTGAATTAGTGAAATTATACACTAAATGACACCGCTAAATCAAGCAAAAATATATACACGCAGGTGAAAAAATTAACAAGGATATGCACAATTATTTGACTTTACATCACTTTAAAAGTACTCTCTAGCTAAATTTCAATAATAAGGAAAAATTTTATGTCATTTTCATCTTTTTTTGAGAAATTTCCTGACTTAGTCGCTACTGAGTTTCGAAATATATATATTCTTGACAACGAAACTACTCAACATATCCCTCCAGGCAATTATGCTTTTTTGGAATCATTTTGTGAGGATACAGATTGTGATTGCCGTAATGTGATGATTCACGTTATTACAACTGATCCCGTTAAAGTATGGGCCAAATTACGTTATGGTTGGGAAACAAAAAAATTTTATAGAGACTGGTGTTATGGACAAGATAACGAATTAGCTCAAAATTTTCCGGGCACTTGTATTGATTTCCTATCTCCTCAAAACCCCATCAGTAAAGAATTTTTAAGTATTTTTACTAAAATAATTAAAAATGATCAACCATATGCCAAAAGACTCGAAACCCACTACCAAATGTTTAAAGAAAAAATTGACAACAAACCAAAGCTGAAACTTATTAAAAATGCTACTTACAGCTCAGCAAGCAAAGTAGGACGTAACGATGTATGTCCTTGTGGTAGCGGCACTAAATTCAAAAAATGTTGTTTTAAATTAATACGTTAGTTGACTTTATTTTTTAAATTTATTTTCTGTTTTTCCAAAATATACCTCTAAAACTGATACAATATTGTTTTGCTTTTTATAATTTTTAGTTTACTAACTGTATTCATTAAAGGACATCATGACTTATACACAAGTTCCTACGCTTCCCAAGCTAGATTCTTCAGCTTCCAACTGGTTATCTTCTTTTTTAAAAAACATCCAAAAAGACAATACTCAAACCATACAACAGAATAATAAAAATTCTAACAAACAAGAATTAATCTATATTTTGAGACTCACTGAAAGTCATTCTATTAAAATGTTTCACGTAGAGTTAGCATTTGCTTACTTACTTAAAAATGGCGGTTATGGTGCTCTAACACAGTTAATATCTACAAGACCAAGTCATAGGGCGCTATTAACTGAAGAAGATATATTAATCACTCATAATCTTCAAGTCATGTCAAAAACCTTATATTCCTCCAGCGCCATTCTTTCTGGAAATAGCCATATAATCAACGGTCCCATGGCTCAAGATATTTTAACACTCATACTAAAAACAAATCGATGCTACTGGCAGGAAAAATCAGGCCCTAAGCTTTCTCTAGGAGATACTCATAAAGGGATATTTTCATGGAAATTTGTAGATAATGGCATGCAAAAATTAAAATGCACATTAGAAAGCAACACAAACAATATCATCTTGCCAACTCAACCGCTAGCTTATCTTGATATTGATAGATCAAATAATCATACTGCAACATTAGGGCCTTTACTAACGGAGTTTGACAACCAAACTGCGATCCATTTCATGAACAGTCCTCCTTTAGCTTATACGGAAGCACAACGCCTGCATAATGCTGTTACTGCTTTACCTTCCCCTCAAGCCTTAAAAAAGGAATATAAAAAAGGCACCCCTACTCCCTGCTTACAATTGACTGCTAACGCCACTTCTTCTGCCCTTGCAATACTACGTTTCAAATACGACAATCTCACTATTGATGCTCATAATAAAAACAACACTATAGTAGATTACAGTGCATACGATACTTTACGCACCATAAAACGCAATACACTAAAAGAAACGAAATTGCTCTCTATCATTAGAGCAATGCACACAACAGAGTCTACCAGTTCAAAAGGCGTTTTTGTGATTGGACTACCTTTTGTATTTGACAATCTTCCCTTGCTGCGCGAGCAAAATTGGCTTATTGAAATCGATAATGATTTTCCTTTTAATTGTGTCCAAGAAGACGAATGGTATACAGAAGTAGAAGATAAAACCCAATATAATTGGTTTGGATTTGAATTAGGAATATTAATTGATGGAGAAAAAATTAATCTTTTACCCTTGCTAGTCAAACTTATTGCAGAGCATAAAAATATTTTAAATGTAGAGCAAATTCATCATTTATCAGATGATCATCAATTTCATGTGCAACTACCCGACAAGCGATATGTCGCTATTGAAGCCAAAAGAATCAAAGATATCCTTTTTGTACTCGTTGAACTGTACGATGACAAACTGACAAACGGCCAAATGAAAGTCGATTATTTACAAGCTGCCCAATTATTGGGACTGCAACAAGCATTAAAGGCTCGTTGGCTAGGGGGAGAAAAATTAAAAAATTTGGGCGAAAAATTAATCGATTTTAAAGGCATTACGCCTTGTGAGATCCCTACACAATTCAAAGGTCAATTAAGGGGTTATCAAAAAGAAGGATTAGATTGGTTGAATTTTTTAAGAGAATTTCAATTGGGAGGCATATTAGCGGATGATATGGGACTTGGAAAAACCATCCAAGTTTTAACACATTTGTTGGGTGAAAAGGAAGCGGGTCGGCAGATGCACCCCAATTTAATTATTGCACCAACAAGCTTAATGGCTAATTGGCGCGATGAAGCAAAACGATTCACGCCCGATTTAAAAATATTAACTTTACAAGGAGATAAACGACACGCTGATTTTGAAAATATTGACAAAGCGGATATTGTTTTAAGCACTTATCCCCTGCTTGTAAGAGATCACGCTATTTTTCTCAAACAAAAATTTCATTATTTAATTTTAGATGAAGCGCAATACATCAAAAACCCTAAAACAAAAGCATATGAAGCTTTATTGGACATAAAATCACATCATACTTTGTGCATGACTGGCACTCCGATGGAAAATCATTTAGGGGAATTATGGTCGTTATTTAATTTTACAGCGCCTGGATTATTAGGAGAGCCCAAAAAATTCAAAGAATTATTCAGAGATCCTATTGAAAAAGAAGGCAATATTACTCGTCAAAAAAGCCTTGCTCAACGAGTACGCCCCTTTATGCTCAGACGCACTAAAGAAGAAGTCGCAACAGAATTACCTGCAAAAACAGAAATCATTCAGAATATTGAACTCAAAGGAAAGCAACTAGATCTGTATGAAGGGATTCGACTCGCGATGCAAGAAAAAGTTAAAAACGCAGTAAAACAAAAAGGATTAGCTGGCAGTCAAATTATTATTTTAGACGCTCTGCTAAAATTAAGACAAACCTGTAATGATCCGAAATTATTACCGTTAGTAGCGGCAAAACAACTTAATCAATCTGCAAAACGAGAGCATTTAATGAAAATGCTCGATACGTTAATAGCTGAAGGACGAAAAATTTTATTATTTTCTAGTTTTTCATCTATGTTGACACTTCTTGAACAAGAATTAATGAACAAAAAGATTCATTATGTGATGCTAACGGGTCAAACTAAAGATAGAGTGACACCGGTTAAGCAATTTCAAGAAGGAAATGTTCCTATTATGCTCATTAGCCTAAAAGCTGGTGGCGTAGGACTTAATTTAACAGCAGCCGATACAGTGATACATTACGATCCTTGGTGGAATCCTGCTGCAGAATCTCAAGCTACGGATCGTGCGTATCGTATTGGGCAGACCAAACCAGTTTTTGTTTACAAATTAGTGTGCAAAGGCACCGTTGAAGAAAAAATATTAAAAATGCAGGAAAACAAAAAACAATTATCCCAAGGATTATTTAAAGCGGGTGCACAGCAAAAAACTAAAATGTCTGCTAAAGATTTAGAATATTTATTTGAGCCATTAACCTAAAAGCAAAAACGGTACGCATGTCCAATATAACATGCGTCTGAACGAATACCATAGCCTGTGGCTATCGCGGGATAAATGTATAAAAACAAAATGCCCACTTAAGCGAGCATTTTATGCAAATTTAATTTATTTAATTCCTCTCTACTCATGGAGGTGTATTACCTAGTTTAGGTGTACCCGTGCTTTTTGATGCAGGCAAACTCTCTACCTCTTTGCTCTCTATCTCACTGCGAGAGATCTCAGGTGTCCGCGAGGGTGCTTTTTGTACCAACTTCGGAGGGCTTAGCATATCTAAATCTGGATGTTCTGCTAGCCCGGGAGCTTTATCCACTGGATCTGATTTACTAAACAACCATGAAAAAACCGATGAAATAGCAACCACAGGGGTTAAAAGTAACATCTTAATAGGAAAGAGATATCCATTTTCCCAATTTTCACTATGCAAGGTCGCTGCTACCCCTGGAATACTTAAAACAAACAATCCAGCTGCAAATGAAAGCATATTTAAAACAAAAGCTCCAGTTGCAGCTGAGGCTGCTGCGGCTGCTGCGTTGGCAGCAATAGCACTTACGAATGTTGCGACCGCAGCAGCTGCAGCAACTAATCCAACATTAAAAACTCCTACGACAAAAATTATCGAGCATACCACCGGTAAAACCAGCAAGATCATTATAAGCGGTGACAAGAACGCTATTCCTACTAGCTTAAAAGCTTCTTGCAAAATATTCGAAAAATCATACTTAAAAACTCTTCCCGCAAAAGCAATATCATTACTATAATCAAAACGAAGCTTGGCAAAAAATCCTGCCGGAGGCACTACTTCGTTTTCTATATTTTTAAAATATATTTCATACTCTTGCTTTGAAACTGTATTTGTAAAATCTTTAATAGGGGCGATAATATTCCTCTTAATAAATATCTGATGTACTTCTGGAGATAGATTTACTGGTACTAGTACTGGAAAGGATTTCTCTACGATATCCTCAAAAGATCCTTCAAAATATTCAGAAAATCCTTTAGCTACCCTTTTCTTTTCTTCTGCAGACCAACCGCTTTTTTGCAAAAACCATACAGTTTTTCGATAAACTTCATGTGCAGCTGGATAGAACCCTTGGCGACTTTTCGAGTAGTCACCAAAAATTGCTTCTAAACCAGGCTCGATGCTGTATTGTGGACGAAATACTGCATTTACTTGTGTAGTATAATACAGAAAGCCATTATGTGATTTTTTTTGTAAGTACGCCGCATTCTTAGTATCATTCTTGCCTTGGGTTAGCCTCATGCTGCTCTGTGCCTGCATTATCCCAACGCTCTGTAAAAGTCTCTCTTCACGGTTTTTATCGTGAGACTCGGCATCTAACCATTTTATTATCTCTTCTGCAATCTCCTCTTTTGTGAGCTCAGAGTTAACGTCATTTTCTCTTAATTGAGTCAAAAATGTCTGAAAAATTGAAACACGTTTCACAATAGGTGTAGGTCCCGTAGCTGCCATTATAAAATACCTCTCAAAAATAAGTTAATTAGTTTTTTCATTGAAGACCAGTATACTCTAAATGAGACCACCATATCAAGCAAATCAACTAAATTTTTTATTTTTTCCACTTAAATACAGCAAAAAAACCCCCTACAGCCATTAATAATGCCCCAAACCAAATCCATCGAACAAAAGGCTTAATATAAATTCTTACAGACCAAGTATTATTGGCCAGAGGTTCTCCTAAAGCCACATACAAATCTCTAAAAAACCCGGGATCAATAGCTGTCTCACTAATGGGCATTTCACGTGGCATATACAAGCGTTTTTCGGGATATAAATGCATTAATAGCTGAGTGGGATTTGCTTTAGCAAAAACCTCAACCTTTCCTTTAATGCCTTCATAATTGGGGCCCATTATTTCAATGAACTCTTTTAAATAAAATTGATACTCGCCTACCGATACGCTATCGCCTACCCCCATTCGTACATCTTTTTCAATATCTAAATGCGTGGTGAGCACCACGCCTGCCACACACACCGCAACCCCCAAGTGTGCAATAGCCATCGAAATAAACGATTGATTTATTAAGTTTTTATTTTTAAATCGCTTAAGCGCTAAAATAGCAGTACTCAAAATCAACCAAATACTTAAAAATAATCCCACTATAAATTGAAAACTAAAGGGTATTTGAAATATATTCCAAATCCCTATACTTAAAATAAAAGAAACGAATATCCCTATACACGCTAAATAAAAATAAGGTCGCGCTTTATCTTCATTCCATTTAATATGGGGTGCTATGCCCATATTAAATAATAAAAAAGCTGTAAAAGGCATAAAAATAGCATTAAAATAAGGAGGGCCGACTGATAATTTAGTATGTAAAGTAGCATCGATAATAATCGGATACAAAGTTCCTAATAATATACTTGCCGTTAAAACAAATAAAATAATCGAACCTAAAAATATAAATCCTTCTCGAGAAAATAATGCGAATTTTTGACTTTTAAGCGTATTGGCCTTTAGAGCATACATCCCCAATGCTCCCCCTACTAAAAGAGCCAATAATTTTAAAATAAACTCCCCTCGAAGCGGATCTACCGCAAAGGCATGCACAGAGGTCAGCACCCCTGATCGCACTAAAAAAGTGCCTAACAAACTTAAAGAAAAACAGGTAATAGCCAGCAATACCGTCCATTTAGATAAAATATTGCGTTTTTCAGTTACTTTAATCATATGAAGCAATGCTATGCCTGCCAACCAGGGCATAAATGACGCATTTTCGACCGGATCCCAAAACCACCAGCCGCCCCAGCCTAACTCATAATAAGCCCACCAACTCCCTAATGCAATGCCAATAGTTAAAAAACTCCAAGCACTCAATACCCAAGGTCGCATTAATTTTGCTATTTCATTAGGGAGACTTCCGGTTAATAAACATCCTAAACTTAAGGCAAATGGAATGGCAAATCCTACATAGCCTAAATATAAAATAGGCGGGTGGATAATCAATCCAAAATCTTGTAATAGAGGATTTAAATCAGCCCCCTCTAGAGGCACTTCGGGTAAATAGCGTGCAAAAGGATTTGAAGTCATTAAGAGAAACAAATTAAAACCAACCCCTAATACACCTAAGATCATAGCAGTGGCTGATTTTATTTTTTCAAAATGATGCATATTTGCTTGTTTGCTCAAACAAAACAAACACGTCCAAAAACATAAAATAGCATACCATAAGAGCATGGATCCTTCATGCCCTCCCCAAATTGCACTCAATTTATAAGGGGTGGGCAAATTAATATTAGAATTATGGGCTACATAGACTACACTAAAATCATCTGTATAAAAAGCCCACCCTAAGGCAATACAACTAAAAATGACAAAAGCCATTTGCCCTAAAGCAAAACTTACACTCACTCTTTTTGAATCAAAAAACCAAGGTGTTGTACTAAGTAATAGAGCGAAACCTAGACTAATAATTAAAGCAAATAACCCTAATTCTGGTATCATAGCAAACGCGCTCCTTGTTCCATTGCAGCTTTGGCTTCTGGTGGCATATAATTTTCATCGTGCTTTGCTAACACTTCATGTGCTTGAAAAGCACCCTTTTTTTGGACTAATCCCGATACCACAATACCTTGTCCCTCTCTAAATAAATCAGGCAAAATGCCCGTATACGACACCGGAAGTTCTTTATGAAAATCAGTAATAATAAATTCAATATTTAAGTTATCTCCTCGAATAATGCTTCCTTTTTTAACCATACCCCCTACTCGTATGGTTTTTAAAAACGGTGCTTTTTGAGCAATAATTTCGGTAGGAGTATAAAATAAATTGATATTCTGTTTGAGCGCATACAGTACTAATCCTACTGCTAATGCTATCGTACTGATAATAAAAATCACTAAAAAAATTCTTCTATTATGTACTTTGCTCATCTAAAAAATTGGCTCGATATAGCCATCCATCCTAATCCTAAAAATACAATTCCATAAGCGGAAAAAACATACACACTATAGTGATCCATTGGTTACCCCTCTTACCCATCGCTTATCATATTCTCTATGTAATAATATCGAACGTGCACGTGTACAAGCAACCGCACCAAAATAAAATCCAAATCCTAATAGCATCCCTAATAAGGGCCAAAGCATCTGAGAAGCTAAACTGGGAGCTGAAAGTTTACTTAAGGTTGCACCTTGATGCAGGGTTTGAAACCAAGTCACAGAAAAATGAATAATTGGAATATCAATCACCCCCACAATCGCTAAAATCGCACATGCTTTTGCCGCGATTTTAGGATCTTGTATCGCATTATATAATCCAATATAACCACAATATAAAAACAATAAAATAAGCTCTGAGGTTAAACGCGCATCCCAAATCCACCAAGTTCCCCACATGGGTTTGCCCCAAATGCTTCCGGTGGCAAGGGCTAAAAAAGTAAATAGTGCACCAATAGGAGCACACGCAACACTAAAAACATCAAAGATTTTGATACGCCAAATTAAATATACAATAGAATAAAATGCCATAAGCACATAAATAAACAACGATAAAAATGCACAAGGAACATGAACATATAAAATTCTAAAAGCATCTCCTTGCTGGTAATCTGAGGGAGATAATACCAATCCCCCATACAGTCCATAGCTTAAAAATACCAAGGCTCCTAACCAAAATAAGGGAATACTCTTTCCCATTATTTTATATACAACATGAGCAGACGCTAATTTTTTAATATTTTGTATTTTGATTATCATTATATACTCGTTCTTAACGCAAAAGCCGCTACTATAGGAGCAAAACAACAGCTCATTGCTAACATCGCCCCCAATAACGCAAATTGGGCATGAGGCTCATAAGCATGAATAGCGCCTACACCAAAAATGAGAACTGGGATCATAAGAGGAATAAGAATCAGGCTTAATAGTATTCCTGAATTTTTTATTCCTAATGTTAAACACACCCCAATTAAAGCAATCATGCTTAAAATAGGAGTCCCCAATAATAAACTAAAAATTAAAGTTACAAAACTTTCTGATGGCAAATATAAGCTATAGGCTATTACAGGTGCCAATATCACCATTGGCAACAAATGAATAAGCCAATGTGCTAAACCCTTAGTGAGTAGTAAAAACCATAAGGGGAGAGGACTTAATATCCATTGTTCAAACACCCCTTCTTCAAAATCCGCTCTAAAAGAAAATTCTAAAGATAAAATACTCGCTAATAGAATGCCTATCCAAATAATACAAGGTGCAAATTTTTGATATAATTGAGGACTATCCATAGTCGATAAAGGAAATAAACTACTAACCATAATAAAAAACATCAAAGGATTGAGCCATTGACCACGGCCACGAAAGGCCAACAATCCCTCTCTTTTTATTCCATATTTAAAGCTGACAAACATAGGATTTTAAATCTTGCTCTATATGACTTGAGTACACAATCATTCCACCTTGTGCTAAATGATCTAACATTAAATTTTTCACGATACCAATGCCTTCCTCATCTAATGAGGTAAAAGGCTCATCTAGTAACCATAATTTTGCCTCACTTAATACCAATCGGGTGAGCGCAACCCGGCGGCATTGTCCGGCCGATAAAGTATAACATGGTCGCTCTAGCAACTTAAGTCCTAGCTTTTCAAAAGCGGTTTTGAGCTGTTTTTCAGCTAAAACCATACCCTGTTCAAGCCCCCAACTCACGCTCATATTTTCTAAAGGGCTTAATGTAGGGTTTAAACTATTTTGGTGGCCTAAAAATAAAGTGTTTGCTAAAAATAAAGGCATAGTAAGTGCAATTTTTTCTTTACACCAATAAATATAACCGCTTTGAGGTTCTCGCAAACCTGCTAACAATCTTAAAAAAGAGGTTTTACCTGATCCATTTGCACCTTTAATATAGAGCGCGTCACCGGGTTCAAGGAAAAAATTGATCTTTTTAAATAATCTTTGCCGGCCTCGGACGCACGTTAAATTAACAGCTGAAAAGCTTAAGTTTGTCATCTAAAGAATCACCTTTTTGTATTTCATCCTACCTATCTTCCCCTGACAATTCAAGTTAAATATATTTTTTAGTTAACAAGCTAAAGATTAAGACGAAACAGCCGACAAAAATAAGATGAAAGATACTAATTCTTATACCCCTTATATAACCAGTGCTGGTAAACAATCAGATATTATTGAAAAATATTTATCAGAAATTCGCCTCAGCCCGCTTTTGAGTCATGAGCAAGAAATAGACTATGGGCAACGCATTCAACAAGGGGATGAAGATGCTCGCCATCAAATGATTATTTGTAATTTACGCTTGGTTGTAAAAATTGCAAAACGCTATATCCATTCTAATTTATCTTTATTAGATTTAATAGAAGAAGGCAATTGCGGATTAATGCATGCTGTAACGAAATTTGATCCCGATAGAGGGTTCCGTTTTTCCACTTATGCTGCCTGGTGGATAAAGCAAAGCATAGAGCGCGCTATTATGACTCAAGGACGAACCGTACGCCTGCCTGTACATATAGCTAAAAAGCTCAATTTTTTATTAAAATTTGAAAAAAATCTTACTAAACAATTAGATCGGAATCCAAGCACGCAAGAAATAGCCCACGCACTCAACGAAGATATCAATAAAATTGAAGAAATTTTGATTTTAAATGAAAAAACTATTTCTATGGACACTGCCAAATCTGAATATGTAGATAAGCCGATTATTCATTTTTTTAAAGATCATAATGAGCACTCTAATCCTTTTGTCATGCTGAGCAATAGTAATCTAAAACTCAATTTTGAAAAATGGATTAATTTATTATCTGAGCGACATCGTGAGGTCTTAATACGACGTTTTGGTCTTCAAGGACATCCTATTTTGACGTTAGATGAGACCAGCATACAAGTAGGACTAACACGAGAACGGGTTCGTCAGCTTCAAAATGAAGGACTCAAACGTTTACGTTATTTTATAGAGCGAGATGGTGAAAATAGCGGGACTTTATTAGAATAACCTTAAAAAACAAAAAAGCCCAATTTCAATATTGAGCTTTTTTGTTAAAAATCAAAAGGTTATCTACTTTTTAGTAGTTGATTTTTTAGCAGGCGCTTTACGCACTGTCATTTTTTTTGCAACTGTTTTACGCGCTGCTGGTTTTTTTACCGCTGGTTTACGCGCTGCTGCAGCTGGTTTTTTAGCCACTACTTTACGAGCGACCGCTTTTTTAGTGACCGTTTTTTTAGCAACTACTTTTTTAGTTGCCGCTTTTTTAGCAACTACTTTTTTAGCAGCAACTACTTTTTTAGCAGCAACTACTTTTTTAGCAGCAACTACTTTTTTAGTAGCAACTACTTTTTTAGTAGCAACTGCTTTTTTGGCAACAGGCTTTTTAGGGCTAACTGCTCTTTTTACGCTAGCAACTGCTTTCTTAACGGTAGCAACCGCTTTGGTCATAGCAGTTTTTTTAGCTACAGTTTTTTTCTTGGCTGGTGCCTTTGCTTTCACTGTAGCTTTAGCTGCGGGTTTCTTTTTCATAACCATTTTTAAAATCCTCTTAAGTTGCGTAATAAAAAATTCATTAATAAAACAATATATCCATAATCTTTATAGCAAATAATTTCAGTGGTGGATACTTTTTTTTGCATTTTTTTGCATTTTTTTGCGTTTTTTTTTAATTTTTGTATTATTTTTTATTATTTTGTTACAATACTATTATTTTTTTAACTTTTGGATTGCTTTATGATAATTTATTACCTTCCGATTTTCGCATTATTTATTGTTTGCTTCACGTTTTTTTTAAATAAAATGATAAAAACGGGACTGAAAGAATATTTATTACACGCCATTATACAAAGTCAACAAACTCAAAATGAAGCTTTGAATCAAGGCTTATTAAGAATACAAGAGAGTCTGCGAGACAATATAAGAGAATCAGATAGACAAATGAAAGATGCGCTTGAGCGATCTCAAACCAACCTCTCTACACAATTTGATAAACTCAATGTGACCACAGAACAACGTCTCCACAACATTTCTGTGATGGTCGAAACCCGACTCAGCAAAGGTTTAGAAAAAACGAATGTCACTTTTACCAATATTATAGAACGTCTTGCCATTATTGATGATGCCCAAAAAAAAATCACCGAACTCTCGACTAATGTAGTTAGCTTAAAAGAGATTTTACATGATAAGCGATCTCGCGGAGCTTTTGGAGAAATTCAATTAAATGCTTTAATTCACAATGTGATACCTGCACAAAACTTTGCCCTCCAACACACTTTAACCAATGGATGCCGGGTCGATTGCATGCTCTTTTTACCCCCCCCAACCGGAAATATCGCCATTGATTCGAAATTTCCACTCGAAAATTTTAGAATTTTCACTAATTTTAATAGTTCGGAGGAAGAACGCGCTCAAGCTAAACAACAATTTCGTCAAGATATTAAAAAACATATTCAAGCCATTAGTGAAAAATATATCATTCCTGGGGAAACCTCCGATGGAGCACTTATGTTTATTCCTGCAGAGGCAGTGTTTAGTGAAATCCACGCTAACTTTCCTGATTTAGTTGATCAAGCACAAAAAGCACGCGTTTGGTTGAGTTCCCCAACCACCTTAATGGCCATCCTGACCACGGCATGTGCGGTCATTAAAGATAGTGCAACTCGCAAACAAATTCATATTATTCAAGAACATTTAGGGTATCTTGCAATCGATTTTAATCGATTTGAGAAAAGAATGGATAATTTGACAAAGCATATTAAACAAGTCAACACGGATGCTGAAGAAGTGCATACCTCAGCTCGCAAAATCAGCAATCGATTCTCTAAAATTGAAAAAGTAGAAATTGAAAAAGTAGAAGTTGAGTCACAATGCCCTACTACGGCTATTGAACTTGAAGAGCAATAATCCTAGATGTCCCAACAAAAACGTGGTAATTACCCAAAAAACCCAATTTGAAGGAATTTCTGTGAAAATCCAATATCCCATCGCTGCATTTAATATGAATTGAATAAAATCAAATGGTGCTAAAAAACTCACTTCGGCATAAGTCAACGCGCTACTAACCGCGTAGATAGCAAGAGTAGTAAGTAGCCCCCCTAATGCCAGCCACGGTATATGTTCCAAACTAGGCGTCACCCAAAAAAATAAAGCCGGAACAAATGAAAAAGGAACCATTAAAATTAATAAGTACGCTGTTAATTTTTGAGCAGACTCCCCTTTGTGGGCGAGCTGACGCGTCAAAAGTTTAGCTGCTGCAAATAACACCGCCGATACTATAATACACCCCAGTCCCAAACCATACTCTAAATGAATGGCTTTAAACGAAGGGATAAAACCCCAAGTTACACACAAGCTCACACTAAAACTTATCAAAATTAACAAAAAACGATGCATTCCAATGTGCTCTTTTAAAAACCACTTTGCACCAATTACCCCTAAAACAGGTCCTATAATACTTAAAGCAGCAGCTTCAGCCTGAGGAATAAAAAATAAAGCAAAATACCAAGCAATAATAGCGCTAACAGAAAAAATAACGCGGGCAAAATGGAGTTTTATAAAACGGGGGTGAGATAAACTAACCTTATGATGAAAGATCCAAGGCAATAAAAATAATAAAGCAAAACTATCTTGAAAAAAGATAATAACATTCACCGGGAGCGTCTGTTCTAAATTGCTATTGGATCCTCCGCAAAGATACCGTGCAAGCGTATTAATGGCCGCATAACAAGCAAAAGCAATAATCTTCCATACTACGCCCCACCAAGGATTAGAATCATTTGATATATTTATTTTTTTTAGCATTAAAATTAGTTTACTAGCTTAGTTACAAAAATTTAATTTTAAAGCCAATATACCACATTTATAAGCTATGATTAATAATATATATCTATTTATCAGCCTACCTATAGGATCATTATGTTTAAATGGCTTGAAAATACTGTAATTAATTGGTTAACCTATGAAAAACCTGCAGAAGGTTTTCCGTTATGTGATTTTGAACGTATTTTATATGAAATTAAACCATGTGATATCTTATTAATAGAGGGACGTAGTGTAGTAAGCAATGCTATTAAACAAATTACCCAAAGCGCCTGGACACATTCTTGTATATACATAGGCAGAATACATGATATTGAAGATGAAAATTTACAAAAAATAGTACAAAAACATTATCAAGGCCCGCCTCATAAACAGTTAATTATTGAGAGCCTATTAGGCAAAGGGCTCATCTGCTCTCCTATTGATATTTATAAAGGATACCATATCCGTATTTCTCGGCCTCGCAATCTAACACGCAAAGATGCTCAAAAAGTCTTAAGTTATATATTTCATAAATTAGGCACCGAATATAATATTCGCCAACTATATGATATGTGGAGATTTTTTGTTCCCTGGTCTATTTTTCCTCGCCGGTGGCGGTCTTCATTATTTGAAAATCCAAACAGCCCTTCTGCTCGTACGGTGTGTTCAACCGTCATTGCTGAGGCATTTCAATCCGTACATTTTCCTATATTACCCCTGATTAAACGTAAGGGAGAACACGGAATAGAACTCTATCAATTAAACCCTAAAATGTTAACTCCTAAAGATTTTGATTATTCTCCTTATTTCGATATTATCAAATATCCTTTTATAGAATTTGTTGATAATCAATTTTATCATTTACTGCCTTGGAACAAAGAGCAACTCGTGCTCAGTGAGGCCCCTGAGCACTATGCTACTGAAGTAAAACAAGAACCTCTTGACATGCCTGCAACAGACAAGCAAACACATTCTAAATCCTAAGCACTTTTCTCTATATTTTTTAAAAATTATTTTTTTTGAATAAGCACTTTATCTATTCTTGTGCCATCCATATCCATAATTTCAAATCTGAATTTATCCCATTCCATTTTATCTCCTGCTTCTGGAATAGCCTTAAAATGCATTAACAAAAACCCCGCAAGGGTATCAAAATCCACCTCTTCAAAAGCAGCAACAATTTCTACTTTCAATAAATCTTCAATGCTACTTATAGGCGTTAATCCATCACACAGCCATGAACCATCGTTACGATGTACGACAATATCATAATGTTTTTTTTGATGAGATTCTGGAATATTCCCTATAAGCGCTTCAAAAATATTGACTAAGGTAATTATGCCCTGCATAGCACCGTATTCATCCATCACAATAGCAATATGTGTTTTATATTTAATAAATTGCTTGATTAAATCAGGACCTAAGCTCCCCTCAATAACATAAGGCGCCTTTTTAATTAAGCTATTTAACTCGAAAGGCTTTCCTTGCATTTGTTGAGCGAATAGATCTTTTGTATCTAAAATACCTCTAAAATGATCGAGACCGCCTTCAAAAACGGGATAATAACGATGAGGATACGATAAAATCTTACTTTTATTTTCTTCTAAATCTTCTTCTATATCAAGAAATACAACCTTAATACGAGGTGTCATCATCATGGAAACTTCTTTATCCCCAAATTGCAAAACTTTTTGAAAAACTTTGTGTTCAAAGGCATCAATGACCCCTGATTGAAAGCCTTGTCTAAGCACTCTGTCAATTTCTTCTTGGGTGATAGTCGATTCTTTCATTGGTTTTTGACCAAACACTTTGAGAATCACTTTAGTACTCATATTTAATACTACAACAAAAGGGTACGTTAATTGACATAACAAGAAGATAGGTTTAGCAAAAAATTTTGCTACTTTTTCTGGTTTTGAAAGCGCAATTCTTTTGGGAACCAGCTCGCCAATGACAAGTGAAATATAAGTTACACTAAAAACTACTAGACTAAAAGCAATAAGACTTCCATACCCTTGCAGCAAGGGAATAGTATCTAACCATACCCCTAAAGGTTCAGCAAATTTTTGCCCACCAAAAGCGCCTAAGACAACGCCTATAATAGTAATACCAATTTGAATAGTAGAAAGAAACTCCCCCATGTTGTCCATAAGATAAGAGGCAACCTTAGCTTTTTTGCTTTTTTTGGCCATCTCTTTCATCTTATCTCGACTCGAAGCAATAATAGCAATTTCGCTCATTGCTAAGATTCCATTTACAATTAGAAGTAACAAAATAATTATTAAATTAATAATATAGTCGTTCACTTTTCAAGTTCCATCCAATGGTCACATTCTATCTATTACGGTTAAACCCAATAATTCCAAGCCTGTTTTCAACACTTTAGCGGTTAATTCACACAATAACAATCTTTGATTTTGTTTCACATCGCCTTCTACACGACAATCCCTAAAAAAGGCATTAAATTGCTCTGCAACGCGATATAAATATTCACATAGTCTATTTGGATATAAATCTTGTGCAACTAACTCTATCATTTCAGGGAATTGACGCAATGTCAAACCAAGGGCTATTTCACAAGGGTGTTCAAGCTCAATAGAAGCTTTTTTACTATCTTTACTATCTTTACTATCCGGAGCAGTATGTATATGCTCAGAAATTTTTCGTTTAATACCCGCTATTCGTACATAAGCATACATTAAAAATGCAGCAGTATTACCTTCAAATCGTAACATTCTTTCTACACTAAATACATAATCATTGATTCTATTACATGATAAATCAGCATATTTCACAGCATTGATCCCTAAAGCCTGTGCAATTTCATCGCTGCCCGTCTGTGTTTTTTGTCGCTCAATTAATATCTTATTGGCTTGCTCAATAGCGGTATCTAATAAATCA
This sequence comes from Coxiellaceae bacterium, assembly GCA_947478905.1. Classification (GTDB taxonomy): domain Bacteria; phylum Pseudomonadota; class Gammaproteobacteria; order Berkiellales; family Berkiellaceae; genus CANJXG01. The sequence continues at coordinate 11,171 of CANJXG010000011.1, read as the reverse complement.
ATCAATCGAACCGTTTCACCTGATCGGGTTTTAAATTTTTTGCCATCTTGACCTAATACTACCCCAAATGCAACGTGTTCACACTGTACTTTTTTCGGATCATAATAGCCAGCTTTGGCAGCAGCAGCAAATAACATTTTTAAATGGTTAGATTGCCCAGCATCTACAACATAAATTAATCTATCGGCTTTTTCATCCACGACTCTATGTTTTAAAGCAGCTAAATCGGTTGTAGAATAATTATATCCGCCATCGGCTTTTTGAATCATAAAAGGGAGTGGCTCCCCTTCTCGATTGGTATAGCCTGGTAAATAAATACATTTTGCACCATCAGATAATTCGACTAATCCTTTAGATTCTAGTTCTTGGACTAAGCCCGCTAATAAGGGATTGTAATAAGACTCCCCCCTATCCACAATTTTAATATTGAGTAAATCATAAATTTTATGATAAGCAACCGAGGAAATTCGACAAATTAATTGCCACAAAAAAAGCGCCTGGGGATCGCCACTTTGCAACGCAACGACCGCTTCTTGGGCTTGCTTTTTAAATTCAGGGTGAGCATCAAATTCAATTTTAGATTGCTTATACCACGTCACTAAATTAGATAAATCAAGCGTATTTTCATTGAGTTGTGATATATCATAATTTGCTTGAATATAGGCAATCAGCATACCAAAGGCAGTGCCCCAATCTCCAATATGATTGAGTCTTAAAACATCATGCCCTATAAACTCTAAAATACGACACAGACTATCCCCAATAATAGTGGATCGCAGATGCCCTACATGCATTTCTTTAGCGGTGTTCGGAGAAGAAAAATCAACTACAATTTTCTGTTTTTGAGTCTGATTTTCTAAGTGCACGCCTAATTTATCACAGACTAACATCTTATCTAAATCTTGAGCTAGCATCTGTGTATTAACCCAAATATTAATAAATCCTGGGCCCGCTATTTCCATTTTAGCAATAATATGAGTAGCATTATTATTATTGATATTTTCAAGAATGCGTTGTGCAATCTCCCTGGGCGCTTTTTTTAATTGTTTCCCTATGCGCATAGCGTTATTACACTGATAATGCCCAAACTGAACTTGCGTGCTATACGTCAGATCTGGGGTTAACTCTAAGTCTTCTAACTCAGAAAAGGTTTGTTGTAAACTAGATGCTAATATTTGGGTAAGTTGGTATTTAAGAGTGTTCATTTTATGTATTTTACGTTACTATAGAAAAAATTTAATAAATATTTAAATATAAAGCTATGTCTCAAACTTTATCAGAACTTGAAAAATTAGAAACCTATTATGCACCTTGCATGACAAAGGCACAATCCGAAAAACGATGCTTAGCGCTACAAGCTAAAATTTATTGTATCCGGGAGTTTATTGATATTGCAGATAAATTAGATCCCGCCATGCGGATCACTTTGCTTAATTATTTAGAAACACCCTCTACTGCTAGTGCTTATACTAATAATATTGATCTTCACTCTGAATCTGAATACTTCGAAGATCACACAGAAGACCAAACAGAAGATAAAACAGATGGTAGAACGGAACTGAGCAAAACGCTCTCTCCCAAACGCAAAAAAAATCGCAAAAAACGCATTATTGGTTAACTTCACGAATTCCATCAATTTTCCAAACTGTTAGATCCCCTATTATGTTGGTTACAAACTCAGGCATAAGATTACTTGCTTTGGGATCGATTTGGGTTACAAAAGAGAATGCAAGGGGTATTTTTTTACCTGACTTGAGCGTAATCACCCCTTCGATCGAGCCTGTATTGTCTTCTACCACAAAGTTGAACCAACTACTTGCTTTATAATTTTTATAATCTGAGCTCTCAATAGATTCTTGAAAATGTTGAAAATTTACGTTTTTTTGAAAATTAGTAGAAAGCATTGCATAGGCAGCGTTATATTCTTTTTTTGCTAAGGATGTAAAAAATGTTTTGGCAATAGTTTCATAGGGAGGCGTAATATAGCGCATGCCAAATCCTAGAAATAAAAAAATAGCTAGTGAGATACCAAAAATAATTAAAATGATGCGCATAGTAATATTTCTCTTGACTTACAGTAAGTCATCCTATATTATACCAACTCAAAGATTGACTGGCCAGAGGGCATTTCCATTGCCCGGGCGAAGGCATCCTAGCAACCGTCCTTGCTCTCATTGCAAATCCCTGCAATTTCTTCCTTGTGCCCCTGGCCGGGCACCTAATATTTATTCTCCACTAGCCTGATATTTTATACAAGCTCTTTTTTTTAACTTCAGAGAATGCTTACAAAGCAGATAGCAATTCACTCAGTCTGTTAGCAACGCCTGCTTACTAAGGCCTTTCTTTTCTAAAAATACTTTTAACTGGCGCAAAGTCGTAATCTGGATTTGCCGAACGCGCTCTCTGGTTAAACCAACATCTTTTCCTATTTTGTCTAATGATAAAGCTTCATGGCCTAATAATCCAAAACGACGCACAATCACTTCATATTGTTTTGAAGTTAAAGAACTCAACCACTCTTGGATATGCTCTGATAATTCAGCTTGCTCCAAATTCATTAAAGGATCTAAAATTTGATCATCTTCAATAATATCGGATAAAGTGTGTGTTAAATCCGAATTCATCGGAACATCAAGGGAGATGGTATGTTCTAGTAGCTCTGAGAGTTGTTGTACTTTTTCAAGAGACAACCCCATATCTTGGGCAACATATCGTTTGCTAGTGCCCTCAGGGCCTTCTTGAGTTAAACGTTGTTGGCTTCTATTACAACGCCCCACTTCTTTTAAGACATGAACCGGAATACGAATAGTGCGCGCTTGATTCATGATGGCGCGCTCTATATTTTGTTTTATCCACCAACTACCATAGGTAGAAAACCGAAATCCTCTATTTGGATCAAATTTTTCTACTGCTCGAATTAATCCTAAATTACCTTCTTCAATTAAATCAAGCAATAATAGTCCGCGATTCACATAACGAAGCGCAATACTCACCACCAAGCGTAAATTGGCTTCTACTAAACGGTTTTTAGCCTTTTGATCTCCTGCGCTTTTTTTCATTGCAACAGCATATTCTTGCTCTGCTGTTAATAATTTAATACCTCTAATTTGGGCTAAATAAAAATTAACAGACTCATTGGGAACCACCTTGTTCTTTTGCATAAGATCCTCTTTATACTCATTGGCATGTTAATGAAACGCTAAAGCTGTCTGTTTAGGTAACAAATTCAACGGATTAACCGCTTGGCCTTTGTAACGAATTTCAAAATGCAATTTTGTTGTATTAGATCCCGTACTGCCCATTTTAGCAACAATTTGTCCTTGTTTAACATGTTGGCCCTCCTTGACCATTAATTCCTGATTATGTGCATAAGCTGAAAGAAAGTGATCAGCATGTTTAATAATCAGAAGCTGTCCTAGCCCCCTTAAACCGTTTCCACTATATACCACTTTACCTGGCATGGCTGCCATAATTGGGGAACCCAATTGTCCGGCAATATCAATCCCCTTATTAAACGCTTTATTCAATTCATTTGAATAAGCCTTAATTATTTTACCTGTGGTGGGCCAATGCCATGTTTCGTTATTACTTTGTGCTTTGTGTGCTTTGGCCAGATCTACATTATTTAATGTTAAACGCTGCCCAATTTTCAAATAATAAGGCTCTACTATATTATTTATCTTAGCTATATCTCTAAAATCGCGATTATAGCGCCACGCGATAGAGTATAACGTTTCACCATGCTCTACAAAGTGCTCACCTTTCATAACAGGTGCAAAAGGCTTGATTGTAATAACAGGTGCTGCTATAGATGCCGCACATCCTATAGAAGAAAAACTAAATATAGTAAATAAGATACAAAAATGATACCCAACTATCTTATAACTTGACGATGACATAAACTTATCCAAATTTCAAGAGGCCAAAAGAAATAATCATTACACTAATAACAATCCATGCACCGTAATCAATATATTGAAGAAGATGCCGCTCTATACGAGGACCAATTATTTTAATAATGCTGGCGACTAAAAAAAATCGTAAACTGCGTCCAATAATTGAAGCCATCACAAACGGCACAAAGGGCATCGCAGACACCCCTGCTGTCATGGTAAATATTTTATATGGAATAGGAATAATTCCAGCAGCTAAAATAATCCAAGCTCCCCAGTTTCGAAAAGCTTCTACCACTATTTCATATTGATGCGTTAAGCCTAAAAAGTCAATTAAATAATGACCAATGAGATCATAAGCAAAATATCCAATAAAATATCCAAACATCCCTCCCATAACAGAGCCAATCATCGTAATCCCAGCAAAATTCCACACCTCTAAAGGACGCGCCATGATCATAGGAACTAACATTAAATCTGGGGGTAAAGGGAAAAAAGAAGCTTCAGCAAAGCTCACGCCTCCTAAATAATAAGTTGCATGCCTATGCGTAGCCCATCTCAACATATTATTATACAACTTACTAAATAATTTCAATTTAAGATGCCTCGTGATAAAAAGTTTCGCCTTCTCGTATCATACCTAAATCAGAACGGGCACGTTCTTCTAAAGCTTCTAAACGATTTTTTAAATCTTTTACTTCTGCCTCTAGAGTTACATTTCGATCTTTTAATTTATTTACAAGCATTTCTTGTTTGGTGACATCCCGTTTTAAAATAATCCCTTGTACGATACCCCCATCTCCTGTCCATAAACGTACTTGCAATAAAAAAAGCACGCCCCCTAATCCCCACATAATCCATTTCATACTTAATCCAACCAAGTTTTAAACGCAGCTCGTCCTGCATAAGGCGCCTTGGTTATTTCAGAAATTCTTAACAACTGATTATATTTGGCAACGCGCTCACTTCGACAAGGCGCCCCCGTTTTAATTTGCCCTACACCGGTTGCCACTACCAAGTCTGCAATCAAACTATCTTCTGTTTCACCTGAACGATGTGAAATTACGCAAGTATATCCTGCAGTTTGTGCCATCTTAATAGCCTCAAAAGTTTCTGTTAAGGTGCCTATTTGATTTAATTTAATTAAAATTGAATTTGCGGTGTGCGTATCAATCCCTTTTTGTAGTATCTTAGGATTAGTAACAAATAAATCATCTCCTACTAATTGACACCGAGTTCCTAATTTTTGCGTTAAATATTGCCAACCAGCCCAATCGCTTTCATCTAAGGCATCTTCTATAGAAACAATAGGATATTGATTAAGCCAATTCTCTAAATAGTGCACAAATTCTTCTGAAGTTAAAAGCAAAGTTTCAGAACTCAATTGATAATAGGTGTTTTTATAAAATTCACTCGCAGCCACATCTAAGCCTAAATGTATATCTTGACCGGCCTTAAAACCTGCTTTTTCAATCGCTTCTAAAATAAGATCAATAGCCTGTACATTGGATTGTAAATTAGGCGCAAATCCGCCTTCATCCCCTACGTTTGTATTTAACCCTTTAGCTTTTAAAATGGATTTCAAGGCATGATAGGTCTCAATGCCATATCGTAAGGCTTCTGGAAATGCATTGACCCCTAATGGAAGTATCATAAATTCTTGAATATCTACATTATTATCAGCATGTGCGCCCCCATTTAAAATATTCATCATAGGCACCGGCATCACCCAATTTTTATTTTGAAATAATTTTCCAAAATAAGCATATAAAGGCATAGATTCAGATAAGGCTGCGACCTTGGCACAGGCAAGGGAGACGGCCAAAGTGGCATTGGCTCCCAATTTAGATTTATTATCGGTGCCATCTACTTCCAATAAAATATTATCGAGCATAGCCTGTTCTAATACACAACGCCCTACTAAAGCAGGTTGAATAATTTTATTTACATTTTCAATCGCTTTTAAAACGCCTTTACCCAAATACCGTAAGGGATCATGATCTCGTAACTCTAAAGCTTCGCGTGAACCCGTAGAAGCACCAGAAGGTGCGCACGCATAAGCACGTAAACCGGAGTGTAAAACGATCTCCGCTTCTACAGTAGGATACCCTCGTGAATCAATAATTTCTCTGGCGGTTACTGATTTAATATCTGTCATTACACTCATACTTAATTCTCCAAGTCCATTTCTGCTAATTTTCTATTTTTTACAACTTGATCTAATAATAATAATGTTTCTAATAAACTTTCCATTTTATCAAGCGGCCAATTATTAGGACCATCACTTAGTGCTTTTTCTGGATTAGGATGTGTTTCCATAAACAATCCAGAAATACCCGCTGCTATGGCGGCTCTTGCTAAAACCGGTACAAATTCACGCTGTCCTCCAGAAGAAGATCCTTGCCCCCCTGGCAATTGAACTGAATGGGTTGCATCAAACACGACTGGACACTGTGTGCTGCGCATAATAGCTAAAGAACGCATATCAGATACTAAATTATTGTATCCAAAACTGGCCCCGCGTTCACACACCATAATTTGCTTATTTCCCACTGCTCTGGCTTTAGCAACCACATGTTCCATATCTTTTGGACTTAAAAACTGTCCTTTTTTAATATTAATCGGCTTCATGGTTTTAGCGACATTTTGGATAAAATTCGTTTGTCTGCATAAAAAAGCAGGAGTTTGTAAAATATCTACCACACTCGCCACTTCCTCTAAAGGGGTATCCTCATGTACATCCGTAATGACCGGGATCCCAAAACGGGATCTGACCGACTCTAAAATAGCAAGCCCTTTTTCTAAACCCAACCCTCTAAAACTATTCATAGAAGATCGATTTGCTTTATCAAAAGAAGCTTTAAAAACATAAGGAATATTTAATCTCTTAGTTAATTCTGTCATATAACCGGCGATATCCATCACCATCGCTTCGCTTTCTATCACACACGGGCCTGCAATTAAAAAAAAGGGTTTATCTAGCCCTCGATACAGATCGACATTAAATAGATTCATTTTTTTCTTGTCCTTTTTTATACGTTAAAGCTGCTTGAACAAAATTAATAAATAAAGGATGACCAGTACGCGGTTTAGAAGTAAATTCTGGATGGAATTGACACGCAATAAACCAAGGGTGAGAATCAATTTCTATCATTTCAACTAAAGTTCGCCCTTTTGACCATCCTGAAACGGTTAAGCCTTTTTCAATCAAAGCATCAATAAATTGATTATTGACTTCATAGCGATGACGATGGCGTTCATAAATAATATCATTTCCATAAATCAAAGAGGCTTTGGAGCCTTGATTCAAATAGCAAGGTTGTGCTCCTAAGCGCATCGTACCACCCATATTTGAATTTTCAGTACGTTGCTCAAGCACACCCGTTGGACTAATCCATTCAGAAATCAGCGCTACTACCGGATAAGGCGAGGTTTTATCAAACTCAGTACTATTGGCTTTTGCCATATTGGCTTTATGACGTGCAAATTCAATAATGGCCACTTGCATCCCTAAGCAAATCCCTAAATAAGGAATATTATTTTCACGTGCATAGCGCGCGGCTAAAATAACGCCTTCAAGCCCTCTTTCTCCAAATCCGCCTGGTATTAAAATCGCATCACAATGTTTTAAAAGTTCAACACCTTGTTTTTCGAGCACATCAGGATCAACATAATGAATAATGACTTTAGTGAGCGTATGAATGCCAGCGTGTGCTAAAGCTTCATTAAGTGATTTATAGGCATCTGCTAAATTAACATATTTTCCAACCATCGCTACGGTAATGGTTTGTTTAGGATGTTTTTGGTGATCAACAATTTTTTGCCAATCTGAAAGATCCGGATTTGCAAGCAAATTTTTCTTAGTATTCAGTCCTAACTTTTCAATGATAATGGTATCAAGTTGCTGATCATGTAGCACTTGAGGAATTTGATAAATGGACTCTAGATCAATTGCTGAAATAACACAGCTTAGTGGTACATTGGAAAATAAAGAAATCTTTTCACGTTCTGATTCGGGTAACGGTAAAGTACTCCGGCAAATTAATACATCAGGCTGAATACCGATTGATCTAAGCTCTTTCACTGAATGTTGAGTGGGTTTTGTCTTAATTTCGCCTGCTGTGGCTAAATAAGGGACTAAAGTTAAATGAATAAACAGGGTATTATTCGATCCTAAATCCATTCGCATTTGTCGAATGGCCTCTAATAAGGGGAGCGATTCAATATCTCCGACCGTTCCGCCAATCTCAACAAAAGCAATATCCGTATTAGCAGCATGCTTGATAATACGATGCTTAACTTCATTCGTAATATGGGGGATAATTTGTATAGTTGCGCCTAAATACTCTCCACGTCGTTCTTTTTGAATGACATCTGCATAGATAGCACCGGCTGTGAGATTAGCGCAATGCACTGTATTTGCCTTAGAAAAACGCTCATAATGACCTAGATCCAGATCGGTTTCGGTCCCTTCTTGCGTAACATAGACTTCCCCATGCTGCATAGGGCTCATTGTGCCCGGATCAACATTAATATAGGGATCAAACTTTAAAAAACTAATAGATAAGCCACGCGCCTCAAGAATTGCCCCAAGCGCTGCGGTACAAAGACCCTTACCTAAAGAAGAAACTACGCCACCAGTAATAAAAATATATTGTGTCATACAAATCAGCCGTCCTACAAAAAATAAAAAAAATCGACACCAGACGGAAGACTATACTACCAGAATATAAGGAAAAGGGCTACGGAATTTTATAAGTCATTTAACTTTTATGTTAATGCTCATTATAGGAAATTAGCTATTTTGAGCATGTAAAATTGACACTATTCACTTGCTCATGTTAGAGTAAACTCTGTTTTGAGAAGGTAGAAATTTAAAAGGGCGTAAAGGGGAATGGCACGGAAATAAGAAAATAGTTCTGATTTTTTCATCATATTTATTATACTGTATAAGCCGTTAGTTTTGCACAATCTATTGTAGGGGCCGGTCACCGTGCCGGCCCAGTATGGATATGGACATTATTATGTGATCAACAGGCCAGTATAGATATGGACATTATTATGTGCTCAACAGAATTATTACAAACATCCATGCTGGACAAATATCCATACTGGGCCGGCACGGTGACCGGCCCCTACAATAGATTGTGCAAAACTAACGGCTTATACAGTATAATAAATATGATGAAAAAATCAGAACTATTTTCTTATTTCAGTGCCATTCGTGTAAAGAGTGTAAAGGGTATAATAAGTGAAACAATTTATTGGGCGTAAGGCTGAGCTAGAACAATTAAGCAGATTAATTAAGCACCAAGAATCTGATTTAGTCGTTATCAGGGGCCGTCGACGTATTGGAAAAAGTCGACTCGTAGAAGAGTTCGCCAAAGAAAAATTTTATTTGCCTTTTTTTGGCATTATCCCCTCAAAAGATACAACAGCACAAAGTGAACGAGATATATTCGCTAGTCAATTATCTAAACATTTTGAACTCCCCCGTTTATCATTTGTAGATTGGTTCGATGCCTTCGAACAACTCTCTGACTCTATAAAGTCAGCCAATCCCCAAAAACCAATTATCATTTTATTTGATGAAATTTCATGGATGGGCTCCAAAGACTCTACCTTCGTGCCCAAATTAAAACTCTGGTGGGATCGGATCACAGCAATATCTCAAAAACACCCTAAAATAATATTAATTTTGTGTGGCTCTGTTTCCACTTGGGTGGAAGACAATGTAATCAACAGTACAGCCCTATTTGGACGGATCTCAGCATTATTCAATCTAACCGATCTCAATTTGCCTGAATCAAAGCAATTTTTGATTGCCAAGGGCATGAAATGTTCAACCATGGAGTGTTTGAAAATCTTATCTGTAACCGGAGGGGTCCCTTGGTATCTGGAGCGAATTGAACCTAATATAACAATAGATGAAAATATTAAACAACTTTGTTTTCAAGCCAATGGTGCCTTCGTTGGTGAATATGATCGCATTTTTCATGATTTGTTTAATGATAAAGGAACCATATACAAAAAAATTCTAGATAGACTTGGGCAAGGGATTTGTGATTTATCTGAAATACGCGACGATTTAGCCTATAGCCATAGCGGTACCTTAAGCCAATACTTAAAACATTTGATTATCGCCGGCTTTGTAAGTAAACATGCCAATTGGTCTTTTAAAACTGAAAAAACAGGTAAACGTAGTTTGTACCGGCTCAGTGATAATTACTTGCGTTTTTATATTAAATATATGGAGCCTAATTTAGAAAAAATACGAACTAATACTTATCAAGACCTTCGATTAAGCCAACTTCCAAATTGGGAGACCATCATGGGAATTCAGGTTGAAAACTTATTATTAAATAATCGACAAGCTTTAATTCAAGCTTTAGGCTTAACAAGCTCTGATATTGTTGCAGATAATCCTTATATCCAAAAACGAACCACTAAAACAAAAGGATGCCAAATCGATTATTTAGTGCAAACCCGTGTTAAAACATTATATGTCTGTGAATTTAAATTTCGCAAAAAAGAATTGGGTCTGGAGATTATTGAATCTATGCAGGATAAATTATCTCGATTTTCCACACCTAAAGGATTTGCAGTGGTCCCTGTATTAGTGCACGCTGGAGGCGTACAAGAGAGCGTCGATGAACAAAATTATTTTTATAGAATTATCGATATTGAAGATTTTTTTGCAATTTTATAATGCCTCTAGGTTTACCGAAATAGCTTTTAAGGCAGCTTAATAAGCTCTTTTCTTAGCAAAATCTGACTATTATCCGAGAGTTTTCAAAGCTGGATCTGAACTCCCCCTTGAAAAGGGGGTGCCTGAGCAAAGCGAATGGCGGGGGATTTTAGGGTATGGCTTTCCTCCGTATTTACAACCACAACCAACATGCATAATCTTCTACAGCAACAACGATGCCATTGTACTAATTAAATCGGCATCGCCCCGCGCTTGGCGCGGAATTGGTGATTCATCGGAGAAAAGGCGGCGCAGCCGCCATCTGAATCAATGAATCGCTAATCACAGCCGCTTTGCGATTGCGGCGATACTAATTTATATTCTGTGTGTTACAGTGTCCAATACTGCCTGCATAACTGAATTTATTTGTGTCATTATTTGGTGTCCTTCCGGTGAGCTCGGTTAACAAGGCTCCATGATCTTAAATCTTGCTTGAGAGACTAATAATTTTCAATCCCGTATCCAACCCATTTGTCGAGCCATCTCGGTATGCTCTCGCACCTCCTTTAATAAAGCCGTAAGATCCCATT